>DATMXZ010000413.1:0-2936 GCA_035561235.1 Ignavibacteria bacterium | reverse complement strand
TTTATAATGAGATTACGCCAATCCGAATTTCGCGGTGAAGTGCCTGAGGAACTTTGGTTCTTCGATAATCTTAATGCCGTGAATTTTGTCTTTGTTCTCTTTGATTTCGCAGAAAACTTCAATCAGATAATCAATATGGCTTTGAGTATAAACTCTTCTCGGGATTGCGAGTCTGACGAGTTCCATATCCGCGGGAATGAGATTACCTTTTTCGTCGTATTTTCCGAACATAACGCTTCCAATCTCGACCGCTCTTACGCCGCCGATTCTGTATAGTTCCGCCGTGAGCGCCTGTCCGGGGTACCTGTCCGCGGGAATATTCGGAAGAAACCCTTTCGCGTCGACATAAATGGCGTGTCCTCCCGGGGGCTGGATAATCGGGATACCGTTCTCCGTAAGTTTATCTCCCAGATATTTTGTCGAATGAATTCTGTAATGCAGATAACTTTCGTCAACGATTTCCTCGAGTCCCTGCGCGATTGCTTCCATATCCCTTCCCGCGAGTCCGCCGTATGTTTCGTATCCTTCGGTTATTATGAGAAGGTTCTTGCAGTTAAGATACCAGTCTTCGCTGTTCATCGCGACGAATCCGCCGATGTTGGCGAAAGCATCTTTCTTGGCGGACATCGTGCAGCCGTCAGCGTAAGAAAACATTTCCCTGCAAATATCGAGAATCGCTTTATTCTCGTATCCCTTTTCGCGTATTTTTATGAAATAGGCATTCTCCGCGAACCTGCAGGCGTCGATGAAGAACGGGATACCGTTCTTTTTGCAAATCCTGCTCACCTCTCGAATGTTTTCCATCGATACGGGCTGTCCGCCGCCTGTATTATTCGTGACGGTAATCATACAGACCGGAATTTTTTCCTTGCCGTATTTTTTAATAAATGTCTCGAGTTTCTTCAGGTCCATATTTCCCTTGAACGGATGAATAACTTCGGGATGCTTGCCTTCCTCGATTACGAGGTCGACAGCCTCCGCTCCGTTAAATTCGATGTTCGCTCTTGTCGTATCAAAATGGTTGTTGTTTGGAATGTATTTTCCTTTTCCGTCGTTTATGTATCTTCCTTCTTCGTCTATCTTGCTTAAAAGAAACTGGAACAAAATCCTTTCCGCCGCTCTTCCCTGATGAACGGGAATAACGTGTTTGAAACCGAAAATATTCTTGGTCGCTTTTTCAAATCTGAAATATGACTTCGAGCCCGCGTAAGATTCATCGCCGTCCATAATCGCCGCCCATTGTTTAGCGCTCATAGCCGATGTTCCGCTGTCCGTGAGAAGGTCTATCAGCACGTCTTCCGCGGGAATCAGGAAGGGATTGTAGTATGCGTTCTTCAGTATCTCCTCTCTCTGTTCGACCGTCGTCGTTCTGACCGTTTCTATTGATTTTATCCTGAATGGTTCAATTATTGTCTTCATATAAGTTAATGTTGAATTATTTCCTAAAATACTAAATCGCTTTTTAAAAAATTATTCCAAAAAAAATGCTTTACTGAACGATCTCTCTCGAATAATTGCCGTTCGAGATTTCGTACGCTGTCATATACGCGAGTTTGCAGATTTTTTCGAACAGGTTTCTGTTCAGGGTTTCGGGCTTGTCGCTCTGCAGATGCAGGTGCGCGTAACTGAAATAAGTCACGAAATACAGGCACGGAATTTTCATCTGATGAAAAGGCGTCGCGTCCGCGCCGCCGCCGTTCCAGGTTCTCATAATCATAGACTTGGTATAAAGCGAATCCAAAGAGCGGGTTATCTGCCACAATTCCGGGGCGCTCCTGCCGTTGCCTATCTGAATGCTGTCACCCGAAGCGATACAGTCGTTGTTGAGCATCGCAACGGTTTTTTCGACGGGAACGAGAGGATTATTGCAATAGTAATTCGCTCCCTGCAGACCGGATTCTTCGTTCGAGAAAAGGATGAATAGTATGGACCTTTTCGGTTTGACACCCGCTTTAACGAACGTTCTTGCGATTTCGAGCACGGAAGCGGAGCCCGAAGCGTTATCGTTCGCGCCGGGGAAATAAATCTCGTCCGCCTGGCTTCCCGCGTGGTCAAGGTGCGCTCCGATTATTACATATTCATCTTTCAGTACAGGGTCGGAGCCTTCGAGTATTCCCGCCACGTTCATCGTCTTGCGGTCTTTCGTGTAGTTCGCCGTTACTTCGAGAAGGACTTTCGCGTTGGTGCTAAAGGACGCGGGTTTCCTTGCGTTATCAATCTCAGCCTGAAGTTCTTTCAGGTTTTTTCCGGTTCCGTTCAGTATTTCATCCGCCGCGGAAATGCCGGCGTGTATCATGGGCAGATTGCCGAGGTGTTCGCCCTCGCCGTCCATAACGCTTCCGATGGGCTTTTGCGGATTCCTGTCATTCGGCTTCGAAACGAAAATGACACCGACCGCGCCGTGTTCAAGGGCAAGCGCTCCGCGGTAACGCAAAGACTGGTTCCAGGCTTTATCGCCGAATTTCCAGTCGGGAGTTTGCTTGAACATCATTACGATTTTACCTTTCACGTCCAGACCGGCGTATTCGTCAAAATTGTTTTCAGCGTCCGAAAAACCGTAACCTGTGAACACAACTTCGGTCTCGGCTTTTCCCGAGCCGGTGAATCCGCGGCACACGTAGTCTCCGCCGAGTTTAAATATTTTCGCGAGCCCGTCCTTATTGATAAGGGCGAAAGTGCAGGGCGCTGAAATTTCGTTGTACTCTGTCGTGAACGTCTGGTAGTATCCGTCGTTTCCCGCGGGTTTCAACCCGATGGATTTGAATTCGTCCGCGATGAATTCCGCCGCTTTGTAATAGCCTTCGCTTCCCGCGAGGCGTCCTTTTAGTTCGGGTGAGGCGAGAAATCCGACCGTTTTCATCAGATTATCCGCTTTTATGAGTTCGACTCCCGGATATTTCGGGTCGTCGTATTGAATAAATCCCGATAATAAAAAT
>DATMXZ010000412.1:0-7574 GCA_035561235.1 Ignavibacteria bacterium | reverse complement strand
TTGTTTTTCTTTACGAATAAAATCCTCATTCCTTGCTATTTTAAATCCACTAATACAACCGTTATTTGGAATAGTTGTAAATGTTCACAGCCGGAACAGTTGTATATTTGTACAGAATACTTCTGTTTAAAATTGCGAAATCAACCATTGACCCGTAACTTCCGATGTTTCTCGCAGTGCATTTAACTGTCGAGTTATACGGGAACATGCCAAATCCGAATTTTCTGAAATTTTTCATCGTAACGGATGCCGATTTAGTATAGATATTGAATGTCCTGACTGAATCCGTAAATGTAAAATGGGATATCATATCGTATCTTGGATTCGTTTGCGTGAATACGGTATTCGAATCTATCGCAGAATGGTTCGGAGGAGATGTTATATATGATTCAGGAGGAAACGTAATGTTAAATTCAGAAGCGCCCAGAAAATAGTTCATTTGCCCGCTTACCGCTTCCTGCTTCGTGCTGTCAAAAACATTTATTGCCAGAACCGGCAAGCCGCTAATATAAACATGCAAGGGAATGTATAGATTTGTCGGTATAAGCAGGCTGAACGATGCGGGTACATTATTTATCAGCGACCAATCCGGCGTGTTATAATAATTATCTCTCGTTGCTAAAAGCAGTAAAGCCGAGGCGGACATGGTTTTGCCCTGTGGAACTCCTGATATTGTTCCGGAAATAGTTTTCGTACCGGGATTCGATTTGAATATCGAATCCGGTATCGTCACCGACTGGTTCGAATTTGGCGAAATTGTATAATCCTTAAGTATACCGAATCTGTTGTAATTCAAAATAGTACCGTTATTGTCCGTTGTATATTTGAGTATAACAAGATTTCCTGTCACGGGCTTGTTATCAGGCAGATAAACGAGACAGGAACCGGCGGTCGGAGTTGTGTTTTCCCCGACTCCGTTAACACTGCCGCCGTCAGAAAAATAAACCTTGAATTTGTTTACGGGATGCTGATATGTTGTTGTGACGTTTATAACCGCTGACGGGATGTTTGTCTGATGATTGCTCACGTAATTAGGAAGACACAATACTGTTCCGTAATTTATACCTTCGAAAAATGAACCCGTTTTGTTCAGTGTATCGCTAACATAAACGTCATAAGGCATTTTTACATCATTGATGGAAAAATATCCGTAAGCATCCGTCATAACGGTTTTGTCTCCGATGGATACAAGTACATTTGGCGCTCCTGCATTATGCGGACCGTTAATGACCTTACCGTTGATATTGTACGTACTCGTTATAATAACTTCCTCCGTGCCGTTATTACAGGAAGTTAACACGGCGCCGACCAAAGAACATACACAGAATAACATAACTGACAAAACCGCTTTCCTCATTTTAATCCTCCCGGAATTTTAGATTAAATAAATGAAATAAAGTAAAACAAATTAATTATATTTCTTATTAATTGAAAATCAATTTATTCTTTTCTAAAAACTTCCGAATTCCGGAATCGATTTTATCAAGCCGGCTCCGCATCGCGGGCACGATTACAAATCCGGGATAACACATCATTTCAGCAAAACCATTCTTCTTGTTTCGGAGAAAAAGCCTGATGTCATTTTGCAGAAATAAATTCCGCTTGAAAATTTCGACGCGTCCCAGACCGCTTCGTATGTTCCTGTCCGCAAATTATCGTTGACTAACACTTCGACTTCCTTCCCCGATACGTCAAAAATTCTGATGATAACATTTTCACTCCCCGATACCCCCGCCTCAGGCACCGCGAATCTTATCTTAGTTGACGCGTTGAAAGGATTCGGATAATTCTGGCTCAGCGAATATCGCTCCGGCGCCTCCGTTCCGATGCTTTCTACACCGACAGTGGATCCCGCTTTTATGTATATCAGACTGTCAGAGTCGAATATCACTCTGTTAGGCTGCCTGCTGAAATTAAAATTGAATACCTGGTTGTTGGCATCGTTCATCAACTTAACGACCGAATCCGGACCGCTCGTGAACTTGAACTTAAGCTTGCACGGCATCTTAAAAAACACGGTGTTAGTCTGCGTTTGCTTGAACTTGAACTCTACATTCCAGTTGCTGCCCGATTGATTTATTGTGTATGTATTCTGGTAGACAGGATGATAGGGATTGTAAACCCATTCGTTAAAGAACCAATCCAGGTTCATACCCGTTATTGTATTTACTTTCGTGATGAATTCCGCCGTCGTTACATTCTTGTACATGAATGCCGGGTCCGTGGTATACGATTTCATGGCAGCGAAGAAAAGAGAATCTCCTACGCAGTTTCTCAGCATACCGAGAACGCAGCATCCTTTGTAATATGTTATCGGACCGTTGAATAAAGTATCTTCACTCGGCGTCCTCGTCAGCCACGCGGGATTATACATCGGCCATCCGGGAGCATCAGACGCTATCATTCTGCCGTATTTGTTCTGTACCGCTGAGTATCCTGAATCGCTGACTGCTGCCTGCTTCCACAGTAATTCGCTATACGTTGCAAACCCCTCGTTCAACCAGATATCGGCCCAGGTCGCGGGGGAAATTAAGTCTCCGAACCATGAATGCGCTAATTCGTGTACACCGACGCTGTAAAAGTACCAGTCGTATAAGTTTATAATCGTCTGGTTTTCCATCGCTCCCCAACTTTTGGAAAATCCGATTTTCTCGAAAGGATAATCGCCGAATTTCTGAGAATATAAAGTTACAGCAAGAGGCATATTCTGCTTGAAATTATTCAGCGTGTCTCCCGCTCTTGTATATAACACGAACGGAATACTGTCGTTAGGATTCGATACCTTGTGCCAGTAACTTTTATATACGCTGAAACTCGGACTCCCGGTTATGTGCATCAGATATGTGCACATCGGGTCCTTGCTAACCCAGTGATAATAAATCGAATCACCGGTAACAACCGAGTCCTTTAGCAATCCGTTCGAAGCCAGACGAACGTTCAGAGGAACTTTCGCGGTTAAATCCCATGTCGCCTTGTCGGACGGCTTGTCCCAGCACGGGAACCAGAATCTTGACCCCTCGGGCTCGGTATCAGTGAAAACCGTAACGGGTGTTATGTATGTATATACGTAAAAAAAGCCGTCGGTTATATCTAAATGCCTGTAATAAATCCTTACCTGTCCCGTATCTCCCGGGTTGTATGTCCTGTCGAGATTTACTTTTAGAATGTTGCCGTTATGCGTAAATGATGTCCCTGACATTTTGACCGAATCGACCCTGAGCGAGTAATATGCCGCGTCAAGATTGATGAATGTAATAGATGAATCCGCAGTGAATTTAATCGTTACGTCGGCTTTAAATGCTCTCGTTTGTATCGCAGGAACAAATGAGTTGTAGATATCCAGACGTAGTTTATAATCGATTACATCGTAACTGTGGCGTGCGGATGATTTTGCAAAATTCCCGAATTGAACTGTGTGAATATGCGCTCTCTTCTTTCTTGAGCAGTAATTCACACCTTCAGTATCATCCTGACCGTAAACTGATGTAGTAGAAATCGCGCTTAACAATATCGCCAGCAATGTTCGGCTTAGAATATTTCCGAATAACATATGGCCCTCTCTTTAGATTTAGAAAATATGGTTTCCCTTCACAGGGAAATGTCTCGTACTGATTCGTAAAAGAAAATTGCTTTTCCAAATTCTATTTCAATAAAACCATCTTTACCGTGCCGAATACCTTAGCGCCTTTACATAGAGAAACATAATATATTCCGCTCGAATATCTTGCCGCGTTCCATACCGCTTCGTATATTCCCGTCCGCAAATTATCGTTGACTAACACTTCGACTTCCTTCCCCGATACGTCATAAATTCTGATGAAAACATTTTCTCTTCCCGATACCCCCGCCTCAGGCACCGCGAATCTTATCTTAGTTGACACGTTGAAAGGATTCGGATAATTTTGCTGCAACGAAAATTCTTTCGGCGTTTCCATTCCGATTTTTTCGATTCCCTCTACATAAAGTACTTTTGTAGATACAGAGCCCCAAAGACAGGAATAGGCTGCCGAATCTTTATTGTAAACTCCCCAGTATGAGCATACACCCCCGTATGGCGGACTGACTGGCAGTGGCGGGAACTTGTTGCTCAACGTTATACTGTATTTTGAATAAACGCTCCCCACACGGATATTCTGTATTGTGTTGTATCCGTAAATAAATCGGGCATAAATATTTCCGTCATTCCTGTCGCAAACGTATACTGATACCGATTGAATCGGATCTTGATAATTATCTATTATTACGTAATCGAACATTCTTGAGAACGAGAAATTATAACAACTGGATGTATCGATAATGTTCTCCCGATACACGGTGTTGTTCTGAAGATCAAACGTTGCGCATTTTATCCGGGAATAGTAAAACGGAACGGATATGTTCACATAATATACATAAATATAATTAGAAAGTCCGAGTGCGAATCCCAGATTTTCTGACGAGGAGTTATCCGATAATTGAACCGGATTTGACCAGGTATTGTTTTGATTTCCCGACCTGCCCCATAAAGCAAACGTGTTACCGCTAAGTCTCTTCTCGTATGTAATCGCAGATTTATATGCGTATTTCATCATCATCGGTTTCCTGAAAGTCGCAGTATCTCCTCCGGTCATGTTAGTATCGAGAACAACAGAACCGGTAGGTCCGTTAATGCGTTTTAGAATAATCGCGTTATTCCTTGTGTAAAGAACATTGAACCTCGTGGAATCCTGACAGACCACATACGGGTCGACGCAGTTTCCTGCGGTATCAATCGTAATAATTCCCGACCATCCGCTGTATATGTTATAATACCTGCCGAATATACCGTACTTGCCGGTCAATGAGTCCCACCGTTGCCAGGAAATGAACACGTGCGTAATGTAACGGTATCTCGAATCATTGCCGTGGCTCGGATTAATGTTCTTAAAAGCGGAATCGCAAACGCTCATCGCTGAATCGACGAGTCCGTATTTGTTCATCCTCAGCAGACAAATTTTCGAATTCGTACCGTAGTAGCGCTCGAATGCAAGATAATTGTATTCGTTCACCCTGTCGTAGCCGTCAAATGTGCTGAACTTAGGATTTTTATCGACATATCCGCTAGTCAGTTTTGTTGGCGCGCTCCATACCCAGGATTGTGCGCCCGCATTTTTCGGATAATATGAATTTATCAGTATGAAGAATGTCAATACTGTAAGCCAGAACATATGCCGGCAATTGTGATGCTGTTTGATTATTAAACATACACTGGATAAGTATGAATAAAGCAGTCTTGAAGCACTGCAGTCTGATTTGAAAACTTGAATGTTCATATATCCTCCTGTGGAAAATATCTGTTATTAATGTAACATTCAACTAATATTCACGGCTAATAATAAATATGCGGGCTATATAAAAAAATCCGCTCTTATCCGTTACATCCGCTCCTTCTGTGTTCCTTCTTCGCAATAAGTTTGCACTTTGCATTATTTCCTCATCTGCACGTATCCGCCCTTCTGTTGAATCGAAGGCTGGACGGTTATGGAAACGGACCTTCATCCGGCACAGCGGGACTCGAAGTATTATTACCGGACATCTTCGGATGTTAATACGAAATATTCTTCGATTCTTCATTCGTCGGAAAAATCGGAAACGGAAACCTGAAGTTCTTCTCAATGATTTTTCCGATGCTCTTCTGCGGCTTACCACCGTGCGGATTTGATATATTTAAATTTCTACAAGTGTTCAACGAATGATTTCTTCCTGAGATAAGATTATTCTGACGGCTTTGTTTAACCGGTACAGTATAATTGATATCGCCGTAACAACGTTAGGTAACTGACAATCTACCCCATTCTCTCCTTCAGTTTTATCGCGTACCTTCGGCTGATAACAAGAGGCTCGGCTTTTCCCATAAGAAAAACCTTGAAAGAATTTTTAAACCATTCCTCTACTTTTGTTATATAACTCAGATTTACAATAGCGGCTCTGTGAATTCTTACGAAATAATTTTCCGGCAGACGCTCTTCCCATTCGCGCATCGGCTTCGATGTAAGCCCCTTGGCGCTATTTTTCAGATACAGTTCTGTGTAGTCTCCCGATGACTCTACAGAAATAATATCCTGTACTTTTACGAATTTCATTTGCGAATTCAACTGAATAAACAAAGTGTCCTCATATTTAATTTTTCTTGTCTCAGTAGGTTTTGAAGAATCGCTCATAATCCTTTCCAACGTTTTCCTGAGCCTCTCCAGATTCACGGGCTTCATGAGGTAATCAAGAGCGTTCACTTCAAATGCACGGACGGCGTATTCGTCATAGGCTGTAACAAAAACAATCCTGGTCCCCGGATTTATTTCTTCGACGAGTGCCAATCCTGACTCGCCTGGCATCTGGATATCGAGAAAAACTATGTCGGGTGAGAGTTTTTCAAGCAGCAGTCTTGCTGAGACGGCATCTTCCGCCTCCCCCACTACTTTTACGTTCTCGAAATTCTTCAGAATTGAGATTAAATCTTTTCTCGCAAGACGTTCATCATCAACCACTATCGCATTAAGTATCTTTTTCATTTTCTTTGATTTTGATATTTAAGGAAACTGCCACGCGGCCTTTTCCTTCATCTATGTGAAATTCATAATTCCCTCCATAAGCATTTTCCAGCCTTAGTTTTACGTTTTTAATTCCCTGCCCCGTTCCCTTATCGATTGTGTATATTCCTTCAGAATTCTCAACCCATTGTCCGCTGTTAATCACTTTTATTGACAAATATTTTCCTTCCGTTCTCGCGTTTAATATCACTTCAAGCGGCATCCGGCTTGTTTTCATACCGTATTTCACAGCGTTCTCTATTAGAGGGTAAATCAGAAAACTTAGAATCGGCGTATTCCCTATTCCGTCCTGAATATTCATCCTAACATCAAGTTTCTCTTCGTACCGGATTTTCTGTATATCCACATAGTGTTTTATCGCATCAAGTTCTTCTGAGAATGCCACGACAGCGTTGTTCTTGCTTAAAAGCGAATACCTCAGAAATTCCGAAAGTGCCGTAATTATGCTTTTTGCCTTCTCCCTGTCCTCATCTACCAACGCCCTGATTGTATTCAGTGTATTGAATAGGAAATGAGGATTCAATTGGTAACGAAGCATCTGTAGTTGGGCTTTATGAGCCAGTAATTCCGACCTCGCAACCCGCTCTTTTTCCGCATTCAAGTCATTCCGCAACCTGAAAACGTAATAAAACCCGCTCCAGGCAATTATTACCGGTGCCCTCAGCATGATATCTGCCTCCGCGCTTATTATGTTCCTGCTTATTAAAGACCAATCGAGAAATATCAGACAACTCGTGAGCACATCGAACAAATACCAGATGTGTGTCGCGATAAGTGAAATTATAACTAACAAGACTGAGGACTGAACTATAGGTCGCTGCTTTTTATATAATCGTCGATATGCTTTTCTTAATGCCAGACTTGTGATAAACCCTGTAAGATATATTGCAAATACTCCAATTATTGTTTTGAGGTTATTAAGATTACGCGAATAATACGTGAACATAGATATGATATAAAGCAAAAACCAACCCGAGGTATTGATAATCCAGAATAATCGTTTGTAAT
>DATMXZ010000411.1:0-4630 GCA_035561235.1 Ignavibacteria bacterium | reverse complement strand
AGGATAAAGATTTATGATGATTTGATTATCAAGACCGGGATTTGAATTTATAACTGATTGTTATTGTTATATCTTATACACAAAAACATCAAATGGAAGAAAAGAAGCCCAATAATCTTATTCACGAAAAAAGTCCCTATTTGCTACAGCACGCTTACAATCCCGTTGACTGGCACGCGTGGAATGACGAGTCGCTTAATCTCGCGAAGTCGCTCGACAAGCCGGTTTTCCTTTCTATCGGTTATTCGACCTGCTACTGGTGCCACGTGATGGAGCGGGAGTGTTTCGAGAATCCCGAAATCGCTGATATGATGAACAGGGCTTTCGTTAACATTAAGGTTGACCGCGAAGAGCGTCCTGATTTGGACAGGGTTTATATGACGATTCTTCAGTCGATTACCGGCTCGGGCGGATGGCCGATGAGCCTTTTTCTGACTCCCGGACTGAAACCGTTTTACGCGGCAACCTACATTCCTCCGAAAGCGAAGTACGGAAGGAACGGTCTTGAGGACGTAATCGCGCAGATTGAGAAGTTATGGAATTCCGATAAGCAGAAAATCATCGATAGTTCAGAGAAGATTTTCGAGACTCTTTACAAGAATGAAAGCGCTTCGGGAGACGGGCTCGGCGATTCGGTTTTCGCGAAGGTTTTCGAGCAGGCTGAAAGGATTTTCGATTATGAAAACGGCGGATTCGGGTCGGGGAATAAATTCCCCCGCCCCTCGATGCTTAATTTCCTCCTGACGCATTACCATAAGACGAAGGATGAGCGCGCGCTCGATATGGTTACGTTCACTCTTAAAAAGATGAGCGAAGGCGGGATTTTTGACAACATCGACTATGGGTTTCACAGGTATTCGGTTGACGAACTCTGGCGGGTTCCGCATTTCGAAAAAATGCTGTACGACCAGGCGCAGATTGCTTCAACTCTTTTCGACGCTTATTCGGTTACGGGAAAAGAAATTTTCCGCGAAACGGGCGTAAAGACGCTCGAGTACGTGAAGAACTTCCTTACGGATAAGGACGGAGGCTTCTATTCTGCCGAGGACGCCGAAAGCGCCGTGTCACCGGATAAGCCCGGCGATAAACGGGAAGGCTTCTTCTATCTCTGGGAAAAAGACGAGATTGATTCTCTGCTCGGACCCGAAATTTCGAAAATTTTCTGTTACAGGTTCGGGGTTCTTCACAAAGGGAATACGCTTTTTGACCCGCACAACGTTTTCGGCACGGGTAACGTGCTTTATGAAGCGGGAGATATTTTCGATACCGCGAAAAAGTTCGGACTTGCTCCCGAAAAGACTGAAGAAATAATTTCTGAATCGCTCGCAACCCTGAAGAAGGCGCGAGACAAGAGACTAAGACCTTTCCTTGACAAAAAAATCATAGCGTCCTGGAACGCGCTTATGATTTCCGCTTTCGTGAAAGGATACTCCGTTACGGAGCGTCACGAATTTAAGACACTTGCCGTGAGAGCAGTATCATTTCTGATTCATACACTTTATGATGAAAAGGAAAACAAACTTTATCACCGCTGCATCGACGGCGAAGTTAAGCACGACGCGGATTTGGCGGACTACGCTTTCCTGATTAAAGCGCTGCTGGATTTTCATAACGTTTCCTTCAGCGGCAAACTTCTTAAACTCGCTCAAAAACTTTTTGATAACGCGACCGCTTTGTTCTATGATTCCGAATACGGCGGTTTCTTCGATTCGGGCAGCAATAAAAAGGATGTGATTTTCAGAACGAAGGATATATACGACGGAGCCGAGCCTTCGGGAAATTCAGTTATGCTCGAAAATGCCGTCAGGCTGTTCGTAATTTTCAAAGACGATAAATACAGAGACATCGCGGACAAAAGCAATTACGCGTTCGCCGATAAGATTAATGACGTGCCTTTCTCGTATCCCGGCCTCCTGAACGCTCACTATTGTCTGAAGCATTTCACGACAAGCGTAATTCTTACAGGCAGTCTCAGAGATAACAAGTTTAATGAAATTCACGGCGCTCTGTTAAAACGATATATCCCTTTGAAGTGTTTAATCCATTATGACAACGTTTCGTTGAAAATTCTTCCTTATATCGGAGACATCGTGAAAAACGGAGATGACAACGCCGTTTATGTGTGCGAAAATTTTTCGTGCAAACTGCCTGTATCGGAGTTAGAGGAACTCGAAAATGTTTTTAAATAAAAACTAACATTGTTCATAGAAATAATTTTATTTTCAGGAGATTAAAATGGCATTCGATTTAGATTTAATAAAACTGGTTTACAAATCCCATAAGGATAAGGTTGACTTCGCGAAGAAAATCCTCGGTCGCGCAATGACGTACACCGAAAAAATTCTTTACGCGCATCTGTGGAGCGGAGATTTTAACAAGCCTTTCGGGAGAGGCAAAGACTTCGTTGATTTTAAACCCGACAGGGTCGCGATGCAGGACGCAACCGCGCAGATGGCGCTGCTTCAGTTTATGTCGGCGGGAATTAAAAAAGTCGCCGTCCCTTCTACCGTCCACTGCGACCACCTGATTCAGGCGGAAACCGGAGCGAAAAACGATTTGCTCAGAGCTGAAAGCGACAACAAGGAAGTTTACGCTTTCCTTCAGTCGGTCTCCTCGAAATTCGGCATCGGTTTCTGGAAACCGGGCTCGGGTATTATTCATCAGGTCGTGCTCGAAAACTATGCCTTCCCCGGCGGGATGATGATTGGAACGGATTCACATACTCCGAATGCCGGCGGTCTCGGTATGATTGCAATCGGCGTGGGCGGCGCGGACGCCGTCGACGTGATGGCGGGCCTGCCGTGGGAACTCAAATTTCCGAAAATTATCGGCGTCCGCCTGAATGGTAATCTTAGCGGTTGGGCTTCTCCGAAAGATATTATTCTTAGACTCGCGGGTCTGCTTACTGTCAAAGGCGGCACAGGCTCTATCATTGAGTATTTCGGCGACGGCGCTGAAACAATTTCCTGTACCGGTAAAGCAACCATCTGCAACATGGGCGCTGAAATCGGCGCGACGACTTCTCTATTCCCGTATGATAAAAAAATGTCGGACTACCTTGCCGCGACTGGCAGGACGGAAATCGCCAATCTCGCCGGCGAACTTAAAGATTATCTTAAAGGCGATGAGGGATGTGAAAAATACTACGACGATATTATCGAAATAGATTTATCTACTCTCGAACCTTATATCAATGGTCCGTTCACACCCGACCTTGCAAGACCGATTTCGGAATTTAAGCAGGCGGTTATTGACAACGGTTATCCCGAAGAACTCAAGGTCGGACTTATCGGAAGTTGCACGAACTCGTCTTATGAAGATATGGGAAGAGCCGCTTCGCTTGCCCGGCAGGCATTAAGCCGCGGTCTGAAAACTAAATCCGAGTTCGTGATTACTCCCGGCTCAGAACAGGTTAAAGCCACTATCGAACGGGACGGTATTATTGACGTGTTCACGAAAATCGGCGGAACTGTTCTCGCAAACGCCTGCGGCCCCTGCATAGGTCAGTGGAAACGTCACGACGTGAAGGACGGAGAAAAAAATTCAATTATAACTTCTTACAACAGAAATTTTTCTAAACGAAATGACGGCAATACAGCGACGCATTCTTTCGTCGCGTCGCCTGAAATAGTTACCGCGCTCACTCTCGCGGGTAAACTGACTTTCAATCCTCTTAAGGATAAACTCGTGAATGATAAGGGCGAAGAATTTCTTCTCGCCCCTCCGGATGGCGATGAACTTCCCGCGAAAGGTTTCGACAGCGGGAATTCCGGTTACATATCGCCTGCGCCTGACGGCGGAAACATTGAAGTTATTATAAATACTGATTCGAAAAGACTTCAGAAACTTGAAGCATTCAAGGCGCCTGACCTCGACGCTGATTTCAATGATTTGCGCCTACTCATAAAGATAAAAGGCAAATGCACCACGGACCATATTTCGATGGCGGGTCCCTGGCTTAAATACAGGGGACACCTTGATAATATTTCAAATAATATGTTCATCGGCGCGATTAACGCTTTTAATGACAGGATGAACTTTGTTAAGAACCGGTTGTCCGGCGAATATGGCGAAGTCCCGCAGGTCGCCCGCGATTATAAATCCAAAGGTATCGGCTGGATTGTTGTCGGAGAAGAAAATTACGGTGAAGGCTCTTCACGCGAACACGCCGCTATGGAGCCGAGATACCTCGGCGGAAAAGCGATTGTCGTGAAATCGTTCGCGAGGATACACGAAACCAACCTGAAGAAACAGGGAATGCTTCCGCTTACTTTCGCGAATCCGGATGACTACGATTTAATAAAAGAAAATGACAGGTTCAGTATAGATATTAAAAATTTAAAAAGCGGGGGCAAAATTAAAATGACTGTAAGGCATGATGACGGGAATGAAGATACAATATTGCTGAATCATACTTTCAATTATCAGCAGATAGAATGGTTTAAATCAGGTTCGGCGTTGAATCTGATTTCAAAATCAACTTAAAGCAATCGGTGCTGTTGTTCGGTGTTCTCTTAAATATTTTTATGACCCTGTTTCTTTTACGATAACTAAGTGTAAAGTACTGTCACGCTAAGATTGACATTATTATCACGAAGATTACCAGGACAACGACAAGATAGAATAACGG
>DATMXZ010000410.1:0-3626 GCA_035561235.1 Ignavibacteria bacterium | reverse complement strand
CGATAAATACGGCTAATTAAAATCCCTAATAATGAAGTGAAACTTAATAAAAACTGGATTTCAGTAAAGTAAAAATCAGGATTCCAGAAATTAAGATAGTTCATATAAAATAAAACAAAAATTGTCTTTTTTCAAGCAGTTTTGTGACGGTGTTGTTTTGGATGAATACTTTCCTGTGGACAGTATTTCCGCCTCACATATTCACGGTTTGTTCATATTCAAATTGAATATTTAATCACATTGCTTTATTTTTGTTCATGCAGGAAAACTACGATAATCAGATAACAGGCGGCGAAGAAAATACTATTAAGACACCGGGGAAAAGGAAGTTCGGATTCTCGTTTTTAATAAATATTCTTCTTTTCATAATCACGTTTTTCACGATGACCCTTGCGGGCGTCGGCTGGCTCAACAACGACCCTTACCAACTTGAAAATTTCAATCTCGGCATTACCTATTCGGTTTTAATGATGCTTGTAATCAGCACTCACGAATTCGGGCACTACTTCGCCGCGCGTCTGCATAACATAGACGTTACGCTGCCGTATTACATTCCGTTTCCGTTTCTGTTTTTGAACCCGTTCGGAACAATGGGAGCGGTAATCAAGATGAAAACGAGAACACAGTCCCGTAAATCGCTTTTTGATATCGGCGTTTCGGGACCTATCGCGGGATGGATTACTTCCGTCATTATACTTTTAATAGGGTATCTCACGCTTCCCTCGATAGATTATCTCTATAAAATACACCCCGAGTATCAGTCCTCGGGCATACCCGTAACCGGGCTCACATTTGGAAACAATCTTGTATTTTTACTCTTCAATAATATTTTCTCGATGAGCCACAATTTATTCGTTCCGCCGATGAACGAAATTTATCACTATCCGTTCCTGTGCGTCGGCTGGTTCGGGCTTTTAATAACCGCGCTCAACATGATGCCCGTCGGACAACTGGACGGGGGGCATATTTCTTATGCGATGTTCGGGGAAAAATCGAAGTTCGTTTCTTACTCTGTCTTTTACCTGCTTGTATTGTTTGGAATTTTAGGCTTCCTTCCTTTGTTAGATATTAAACTTGAACTTGGTTCGTTGAACTGGCTTGTCTGGGCGCTGTTGATTTTCTTTGTAATTAAAATCAAACACCCGCCTATCTGCAGCAATATGGAAGAGCCTCTTGGAAAATTCAGAACGGCCGCAGGATGGTTCGCTTACTTTATTTTTATTGTATCGTTCTGTCCAATACCAATTAGCGAAATTTAAAATATGACAGACAGGAAAGCATTACTCGTAATATTCTTAACAATATTCATAGACCTTCTTGGATTCGGAATAATAATCCCTTTACTTCCTGATTATTCCTTTAAGATTCTGCACATTGACGAATCCGTTATCGGGCTGCTCGTCGGCATTTATTCACTGATGCAGTTTATATTCACGCCTGTATGGGGTTCGTTATCCGACATCTACGGCAGAAAACCTATACTCGTAATGAGTCTTGCAGGGAATGTAATTTCTTACATACTGATGTTCCTTGTTTTTTCGGGAGTTTTCCCGTCCGTGTACCTTCTTGCTTTATCAAGAGCGTTCGCGGGTATATTCTCGGCGAACCTCTCCGCCGCGCAAGCGGTTATTTCGGATATTACTCCTCCCGAGGACCGTTCAAAAGGAATGGGTATTCTCGGAGCCGCATTCGGACTCGGATTCGTTTTCGGTCCCGCGATGGGGGGAATATTATCGCAGCATTTCGGCTACGGACTTCCAATCGCAATGTCCGGAATTTTTTCTCTTATCGCATTGACGCTCGCGCTTACAATTTTAAAGGAATCGCTTCCCGAAGATATTAGAAAACAAAACAAGCGCGACTTCAAGGGAGTCACCATAGTAAACCTGCGGGGGGTCCGGGACGTGCTGTCGAACAAGAAGGTCGGCGTATACGTAATAATATTTTTCTTCATCACATTTTCTTTCGCGAACATTTACGGAACTTTTCTTCTCTTCGCGGAAAGAACCGACACTCTTTCATTAAATCAGCAGGAAGTCGGGTTTTTGCTTTCGTTTCTTGGAATAATCGGCGCGATAGTACAGGCCACGCTGATTAAGACTTTTAAGGCGAAAATCGGAGAGGAAAGGTCAATACTCCTCGGAAATTTTCTTGTGATATTCGGGCTTGCTTTAATACCTTTCGCGCCGGGCGTTCCCGCCCTGCTCGTAGTAATGACAGTTCTGGGATTCGGAAACGGCCTTAACAATCCTATGCTGATGGGTTTGATTTCTACGAGTGTAAGCCGCGACGAGCAGGGTTCGGTGCTTGGAATTAACCAATCTCTCGGTTCGCTTGCGAGATTTCTCGGTCCGGTTTGGGGAGGATTCATCTACAAGTTCGGATACACATTTCCCTTCCTGTCGGGTGGATTTTTTATGCTCCTTATAACATTGTTCAGTCTGAAATACCTTAAAAAGAGTCAGGTCTCAGCCCGATAATTCCGAGCATGCGGCCTGAATTTTCGCCGTCGCGTCTGTATGAATGAAAAAATTCCGCGTCCCTGAAAGTGCAAAATTCCGAACGCTCAATATTCTTTTCCGGCACTCCCGAATTCATCAACTGATTGTAATTGTCTTTCACCAGGTCAATAAAATATTTTCCGTCTTTTTCTATTCCTGACTCGGCAGGAAACTGGTCGTAAACAAACTTGCCAACCTCATAATGCTCAACTGAAATAGCGGGTCCGATGTAAGCAAGCAACTCTTCCGGATGCAGACGGTATCTTTCGCGAAGAGTGTTAACCGTCTTGCTAAGAATTCTCGAGCGGGTTCCCTTCCAACCGGAATGAACTGCGGCGACTACTTTTGCAATCGGCGAATATATGAATATAGGAACACAGTCGGCAATGCTTATGCCGAGGTATATGTCTCTTTTATCGGTATAAAGAGCGTCTGAGTCCTGAAAAAAATACGGGACTTCCGAATAATGAATATTGGCTGAATGTATTTGTCTCTGGTAAGTTATTCTGTCAGAATTAATTTTCAATTCTCCGAAAAATAGTTTCCGGTTTCTCTTTACATTTTCGGGATTATCACCGACAGAAAAACTCTGGTTAAAATAAAACGGCGGCATAGAGTTAGGCGAATGCTTTAAACTCACCGCGCAGACAACGTCTTCGAACTTGTTGAAAATCGAAGGTTTGATGAATATTTTATCATTCATCGAATTCAAAATCCTTTCTTCTGAATGTCTTTTTGACGGAAACAATTTTCTTACTGTTAAGCCTTTCGATTCTGGATGCTGCCGTCGGCGAGGTCTTTCCTCTTTTCTTTTCTTTCCTGAATGCCTTCGCGATAAGTTCAGCGAATTTTTTCTTCACTTTGTTTTTGTTCATTATCTGAGAGCGTTCGCTTTGTGATGAAAGTTTCAGTATTCCGTCCTTATCAGCGTAATTCTTAAGTTTTCCGAGTATCAACGATTTCTGTTCATCGGTCAGAGAATGCGAAGCCCGAGCGTTAAAGTATAATTCCACTTTCGTTGATACCTTGTTTACGTTTTGGCCTCCCTTACCGCCGCTTCTTACGGCTTTGAACACGGCTTCTTTTATCAAATCATCTGTTATCAACGGCTAATCAGTAATTTTT
>DATMXZ010000409.1:0-3736 GCA_035561235.1 Ignavibacteria bacterium | reverse complement strand
ATAGAAAACAGTAAAAAGAAAATAATCAAAAGCAGCAGGAAAATTTCGGATATTCTGTTTGAGAATATCACGCTGATTTTTGCTCTCGTCATTATAGCCTCGGTACTTCTGATTTTTTACGAAATGTTCAGGGATTCAGCTGTCTCCAGAGAGAAGTTCGGGTTCGGATTCATTACTTCAATGAAATGGGATTCGGTGCGCGAGGAATACGGCGCGCTTACATTTATTTACGGTACCGTTGTTTCATCATTGCTTGCTCTGATTATCGCACTGCCGGTCAGTATCGGCGTAGCGGTATTCCTGACGGAGATTGCGAATTCGTTCCTGAAGACTACCGTTAGTTTTCTGATTGAAATTCTCGCCGCTATTCCGAGCATAATATACGGTTTCTGGGGAATTTTCGTGCTGGCTCCTTTTATGCGGTCGACGGTTCAGCCCGCGCTTCAAGAATCGCTCGGATTCCTGCCGATATTCGGCGGTAATGCGGCTGGATTCGGACTATTAACGGCCGGAATCATTCTTGCAATAATGATAACGCCGATTATTACGGCGATTACAAGAGACGTGCTTAAAGCCATACCTGTTTCGCAGCGCGAAGCCGCTTACGCTCTCGGTTCAACGAAATGGGAGTCGATAAAAATGGCACTGCTTAACGCAAAAAGCGGTATTCTCGGCGCAACCGTTCTCGGGCTTGGAAGGGCGGTAGGAGAAACGATGGCGGTAACAATGGTTATAGGTAATAAAGCCCAGATTAAGGAATCGTTGTTCGAACCTGCTTATTCAATGGCGTCCGTAATCGCGAATGAATTCGCGGAAGCGTCCGGAAACCTTCACATATCTGCTCTGATTGAAGTCGGGCTGATTCTGTTCGGTGTCACTTTCATAATAAATTCAATGGCGAGACTATTAATATACAGTTTCACGAGGAAAACACAGGCGAGATGACCGACTATTATAGCAAAATAAAGGATAATTCTTCGCGAAGAAAATTCAAAAGCAGATTGATGCTGACTTTGTGCATACTCGCCGCTATGCTCGCGATACTTCCTCTGGTTTATATTTTCTTCTATACAACGATTCAGGGCGCGTCGTCTTTGAACCTCGAGTTCTTCACGGAACTCCCGAAACCTGTCGGTGAAACGGGAGGCGGTATGTCAAACGCGATTGTCGGCACCCTCATACTAGTCGGTCTCGGTTCGGCGTTTGGCGTGCCTGTCGGTATTTTGGCGGGAATTTACGTTACGGAATATTCGAAAAGTTTTTTCGCGAATTTTGTAAAATTCGTTACCGACGTATTGAGCGGCATTCCGTCAATAATAATAGGTATATTCGCTTACGGTTTGATAGTTATTCCGATGCAGAGATTCTCGGCGTATGCGGGAGGATTCGCTCTCGGATTATTGATGATACCAACTGTTACGCGTATAACGGAAGAGATGCTTAAACTCGTTCCGCATACCATAAGAGAAGCGGCGCTTGCTCTTGGAATACCAAGATGGAAAACAACTTTAAGAATAGTGCTGAGAACCGCTTCCGGTGGAATAGTGACCGGAATTCTGCTCGCGGTCGCGAGAGCTGCAGGGGAAACCGCGCCTTTGCTTTTTACGTCATTCGGTAACAGTTTCTGGTCATCGACTCTTGACAGTCCGATGGCGTCAATTCCAGTGCAGATATTCAACTACGCGATTTCTCCATACGACGAATGGCACGGTAAAGCCTGGGCAGGAGCGTTCGTCCTGATATCCCTCGTTTTCATAGTAAGTTTATTGGTGAGAATAGCGACAAGAAATAAATATTCACAGAACTGATGACGGATGATAAAATAAATATGACCGAAGAAATTGAAGTCCTGAACGCGAACGATTCAGCGCTGACGGATGAGGAAATATATGAAAAATCCAAATTTTCCCTTGAGACTGAGAACCTGTGCGTTTCATTCCACGGACGCGAAGCGATTTCTGATATCAACTCGAAATTCAGGAAGCATTCTATCACTGCGATTATCGGTCCGTCAGGCTGCGGAAAATCAACTTTCCTGAGAGCGCTTAATTTCATGCACGACCTGACTCCCGTCGCGCTCGTATCGGGCTCGATTAAAATTCACGGTAAGGATATTTCCGAATATGATATGACCGATGTCAGAAGGCGGGTAGGAATGGTATTTCAGAAACCTAATCCTTTCCCGACAATGTCAATCTATGAAAACGTTTCCGCGGGTCTGACGCTTTATAAAAGGCATAAAAGAAAAGAACTCGATGAAATTGTCGAGCGCGCTCTCGTTCACGCGGGTCTTTGGGAAGAAACAAAAGACAGGCTGAAAGTTTCCGCTATGGCGCTTTCAGGTGGTCAGCAGCAAAGACTTTGTATTGCGAGAACACTTGCCATTAATCCTGAGATTATTCTCTTCGACGAGCCGACATCCGCTCTTGACCCGATTTCAACATCCAGAATCGAAGAGACACTTCACACTTTGAAAAAAGATTATACGATTATAATTGTTACACACAACATGCAGCAGGCTTCAAGATTAAGCGATTACACATCGTTCTTCTTCCTCGGAAAACTTATCGAACACGGAAAAACACGGACGATTTTTACGTCTCCCAAAAATACTCTAACCGAAGAATACATTATCGGAAAATTCGGCTGATTTGTTTGAAGAAAAACATAGAATTTTAATCCTGAATTTGATATTTTATATATTACAAATTAACAGGGCGGAACTCTGGAAGAAAACAATCAAATATCCCGCAGCGGAATGAAGACGATGATTTTCCCGTTTGCAGTAATTTGCTTTTTCATCATGTCGTTCGCTTTGGGCGAAAGCAGTTATATTCCTGAAGCAAAGATCCCGAAAACGGAGGGATTCTACGAATATAACCGTTTCTCAAAAGGCAATTCATCTTCGAAGATAAACATTCTATCCGAAGCCGACGTATCCATCGGACTTAAAGACACTGTTTATACGGATAAGGATTGCTGGCTCGAACTCCGTATTGACCAGCAAATGCTTTACCAGCATTGGCGAAACGGAAAAATCGAAAGATACCCAATATCTTCGGGCAACAAATACCTCGACAGAAGCGTCGAATCACGCCCGGGTTTATTCGCAATATTTCATAAGGAAGAGCATCACGAATCCTCGCAGTATAATAACGCGGATATGTACTACTTCATGCCTTTCAATCAAGGTATTGGTTTCCATTCTCTTAACGGAACGGGATATTACGGAAATCTCGGCGTAAGACCCTCATCCCACGGATGCATAAGAATGCGTCACGACGACGTGAAAAAAGTTTTCCGCGATTGTCCGCTCGGGACTCTGGTTCTTGCTCACAGGGGAGAGACCGCAAGGGTAGTGGGATTCGCTCCCGAAGATTTTGAAATTAAAGATTCGCTTACGAAAGACGAAACAAAATATCTTCTTGCCGAAAACCTTTATAACATTCTCGAAGGAAATTATTTCGTATCGGACAGAAAGTTTTTTGTGGTAGATCCGAAAGTAATACCGGTGTCGGGTGTATATATAGGATACGACAGGAAACTTCCGAAAAAGCAAAGAATATTCAAAAGCATTGGTATTTTCATCCTGAATCCCGACGTCGTGAGCAATATAAAAACGGGTGAAATCCTCGACAGCATTAAAAGCGCGGAATATACCGCCGATATATATGTGGACGAGGAAGAAATAACTTCAAACGATGAAAGAGAATTATCATCGGTAGAGATTATTAAT
>DATMXZ010000408.1:0-7008 GCA_035561235.1 Ignavibacteria bacterium | reverse complement strand
TAAAGATTAATCAACATATAAAAATTTAAAATAGCCACAAAATTCATTTTACTGCTTTACTAAATTACTAAATCCGGAGTCACTGCTTTTAAAGCAAAACCGGCGCATTTTATAAGTTCAATTACTGAATTGAAACGGTACAGAAATTTTCAAATTAAAACTTCTGCCCGAATTCATAGCGAACGATTTATATCTCGACAGGTGGTCTATGTATTTGATGTCGCTGAGATTCTCGACGCTGAAATCGTGCGATGCTACCGTATTCGAAAGAACCAAATTTAATCCTGTTCCTATGTTTATCAACGCGTATCCGTCTGTTTTTGTCTCAAGCGGGTCAACGTCATTCTGAGGTGAAACAAGTTTCACCGAAAATCTAAGATATGGATTGTAAATACTACCGATGCTTGATTTCTGTATCTTAATCCCGAAATTGTTTTTCATCGGCGGAGTGAACGGGAGCGGACTGTCCGAAACTTTATTTTTTCGTGAACACATAATCTCCGCTCAATGTAAGCAATAAAAAATCAAGCGGCTGGTATTGGAACGAGTATTCAAATCCCCGGAAAAACGCCCTGTCCTGACTGATCAAAAAAACAGGCAGCCCGGAAGATGAATCAATCGTTCCCGCGGGCGAAGGAAAAATGACATCATTAATTACGTTGTTAAACAGGGAGACTTCCGCGCTGAAATTTTTCAGCCGCGCTCTTATACCAAAATCAATATTCAATGAAGTTTCGGGAACCGTGGCCGCATTAGAATTCTGTGTCTTTAATCCGCCTTCGACTTCTTCAATTCCGCTGTTTGAGAGAATGCCGCCGTGTATGGTGTCACTAACTCCTGGGATAAGCGTATTCACAAGAAGATTCCCATCCGGTGTTCGGACGTTCCCAGATTTTCTGAATCCCAAATGACCTTTCAAGCCCATGTTCCTGATACCGGTCCCGATGGTAAGATTTCCTGTGGCTTCTTTGTTGACTGAAAATCCGCCAAGGTCGAGATTACCGTAAAAAATTTTTTTAAAGCCGCTTGAGTTAAGCAGAGGCTTTGACAATATGTTCACGACTCCGCCGATTCCATCGGCGCCGTATAGCAGACTAGCAGGACCTCTCAATATTTCGATTCTGTCAATGTCGTAGGTGCTAACTTCCGGAGAATGCTCGTCTCCCCATTGCTGCGATTCCTGCTTGACTCCGTCGTGAATTATAAGCACGCTGTTTGACGTCATTCCCCTAAGTACGGGTTTTCCGATTCCCATTCCCGTTGACAAAGTATTCACGCCCGGGATGTTGTCAATCGTCGAACTCAGGTTATGCGAGCGTTCCTGTATAAGTTCTCTCGGACCGAGTGTCGATAAGGAAAATGTGCTTTGCGATATTTCCTGAACTTCAAATGAACCCGTAACGTCAATCGTCGCGGTCTGAATCAGGCTGTTTTCGAGTACTATATCTTTAACAATATGCTCCGATTGCATTTCAATTCCAAACGTTCTTGTAATGTATCCTGTCATTGAATACGTAATGTGATAATGACCGAAGGGTACGTTTAATACAGAGTAATAACCCTCTGAATCCGTGCGGACTTGAATTCCCGTTTCGTTCAGTGTAACATTAGCGCCTTTGAGCGGATTACCTTCCGAATCCGTCACCCTCCCTTTCAACTCTCCGGAAAGTGTTTCGGAGTGCAAGGCAAATGAAAATAATAATGCAATTACAACTGCAATAAAATGTTTATGCATTTTTTAATTTTTAATTTTAAAAAAGTTTTGCAGTTATAACGACGGAGGAGCTCTGCCAAAGCAGATCTTTTCCAAACTGGAATCTTGTATATCGGATTGATAACCGTGCAAGACGAAATGCGAGAACTCATAAAACGGTATTTCTGAAACCTCTACAGTGATCACTGCCGATACATCAGCGTTTGCATTAAGAACACAGACAGGGCATTCTTTGTGAGAATGACCGTCGGAATGGCTGTGGTGGTATTCCGCCGATATCATCACGAAGAATGACAGTATAATTATTAATCCCGTTATTATTTTTCCCGTTTTAAGCACTTCATCAAGATTATGAATATCCGCAGCTAAAAACAATAAGAAACAATTTATCGTTTCAATATAATCAAGCGGAAAGTGGCGTATGAATCCCACGCAACAAACATCAGCAGAGAAAAAGAACTTTTTTTACAGAAACAGTAATAATATATTTATATAATCAGTTCAATAAAAAAATTATTATGATTCCAAGGTATTCAAGAGAAGAGATTTCAAAAATATGGTCAGACGAAAACCGGTTTAATATCTGGCTTAAAGTCGAATTGCTCGCCTGCGAGGCTCAGTGCGGACTCGGGCTCATCCCGAAGAAATCGCTTGAAGTCATAAAAAAACGCGCGAAGTTCGATACTAAACGCGTATTGAAAATCGAAGAGACGGTGAAGCACGACGTTATCGCTTTTCTTACAAATGTCGCCGAACACGTCGGTCCAGATTCCAGATTCATACATATGGGAATGACGAGTTCTGACGTTCTCGACACGACGCTCTCCGTACAGATGAAACAGGCGGGAGAAATTATTTTGAAGGACCTTTTGAAAACGAGGAACGTTCTGAGAAAAAAAGCGCGCAGGTACAGAAAACTCACTATGATTGGAAGAACGCACGGAATACACGCCGAACCGATTACTCTCGGACTCAAGTTCGCGCTCTGGTTCGACGAAACCAACAGGAACATAAAGAGACTGAAATCAGCCCTGAACACGATATCAGTCGGGCAGATTTCTGGAGCCGTAGGCACTTACGAGCATATTTCTCCGAAAGTGGAAACATACGTATGCAGGAAACTCGGACTCGCTCCCGCAAACATCACGACGCAGATTATTCAGCGCGACAGGCACGCTCAATACCTTTCGACTCTTGCGATAATCGCATCCTGCATCGAAAAGTACGCTACTGAAATAAGGCATTTGCAGAAGACAGAGGCGCTCGAACTCGAAGAATGTTTCACAAAAGGACAGAAAGGTTCGTCGGCGATGCCGCACAAGAAAAACCCAATCACCTCGGAACAATTGTCGGGACTCGCGAGAGTAATACGCGGTAACGCTATGGCGGCTTTCGAAAACATTCCCCTGTGGCACGAAAGGGATATATCCCATTCATCGGTCGAAAGAATAATTATGCCCGATTCAACGATACTTATTGATTACATGCTCAACAAGTTTAATTCGCTGATAGAGAACATAATCGTTTACGAAAAAAATATCAAACGCAATCTCGAACTAACTAAAGGACTGATTTTTTCGCAAACCCTCCTTCTTAAACTCATCGCAAAGGGGATGAAAAGAGAAAACGCTTACAAGTTGGTTCAAAAAGCCGCGATGGAATGCTGGGAGAAGAAAATTGATTTCAGGAAACTTATTGAGGGCAGCAGGGATTTGATGAAGTACCTGGCGAAGAAAGACCTCGACACGGTTTTTGATTACGGAAAATCAGGGAAAAATATCGATTACATATATAAGAGAACGGGGATATAAATCCCCGTTCCCCAACAACCTTTACTTCTTATATTCAGGCTTAAGCAGGTCGCCGAGTTCCTTATAGGTGAAATTCAGTTCCGTCGGTCCCACCGCGTAAGCCGCTATTTCATAACTGTTATAATAAAAAACTACGCCGTCTTTCAACAGCCCGAAATTATCGTTAAATTCGATGTGGTTTTCGAACAGCATTCCGTTTTCGCCATCAAGTCTTTCTTTGTCGGAAATACCTCTGAATTCCCTGTATTTCTTCTCAATGAGTTTGTTCAGTCTCGATTCGAAGCCTTTCACGAAAATATCCTGAACCCGCAGACGATTTCCCGTTTCGATATCGAACACGAAATAAACGTTATAAGAGTTTGGATGCGCTCCACCCGTAAACGCGTAAGTGTTTATTTCGACAGTAACGACGTTTCCCTTGTTATACGGCACACTTCCTGCCGACTCAAAAGCATACGACAATCCCCAGTCAGGATTATCTTTCTTCATCGTTTCGTAATCCTTGAAATAATTGTCCGCGAGTTTCTCGAGTGTTTTGTTCGACATTCCTTCTTCAACCAGATAAACGCTGTCGGCAAGATAAGCGTAAATCGCTTCATTTATTCGCTTGTAGGATTTTCCTGACGTGAAGACGGGATATTCAATCTTCATATAAGAGCAGTTTTCTTCGTTGTCATTGCATCCTTTGTAGGTTTTATGGAATTTCCGGATTTCATATTTCAGCGAATCGGGCGATCCGGAATTGCTCTCCCCGGCTGATTTCATTTCTCCGGAATTGGTGCTTTGAACATTCGATGTCGCGTTGGTATCCGTTTGTTTTTTCCCACAACCCAGAAGCAGGAGGGCGACTATAGATAGAATCAGAATATTTTTCATATTTTAGTTAAATTTTTCTTCCTGAAATTTTTTTCATTGTAGTTTCGCGTAATCAAGAAACTCCTTCGGAGCATCATTGAACGACTTATCGACTTTCATTTCACCGCCGTAGGGACCTTCGTTCGGAAGTTTAACAATCATCGTTCCGCGAATCGCGTATTTTTCCTTCCCCTCGTGCATCATAAGTTTCAAGTCACTGGGACTCACGTCGCTTCTGCAAGTCAATTTGTAGAGAAAAGTCGTTTCCGCGATGCCGTTCTTATTAAGGTCCGTTACGGAAAGCGATTTTTCGATGTAACTGAGCGTGAGGTCGAAATCGCAATTCTCGACGAGGTCGTTAATTTTCCAGATTTCCTCAGAATTTCCGTTTTCACCAATAAGGAAACCGTATCCGTAAAGTTTTTTCGACAGAGACCTTTCGCCTCCCGGACGTTTCTTTTCCGTCTCCCGTGTCTCGGTGACTACTATCGCGTTAAGACCTTTAGAGTCCTTCCACTGCGCTCCGGCGACAATGTTTCCGTCAAAGAGAAGTTTTCCGGCGATGTCCTTCACGTCGAATTTAAGACCTGAAATCGTTCCGTCGGCGTTTTCCTTTGTTTCCGCTCCTGCGCTCTCCTTATTTACGTTGGCGGTTACCGAAGAGGAGTCTTTCGATTCCTTCTTTTCGGTCAACGGAGCGTTATTCTTCGAACAACCTGATAAGAGGAATAATGATATCAGCAGGATAATAAAAATGTTGTCTTTCATTCAGCAGTTATGTTAGTTTTTGTTTTTTAAAATATCTCTTATTTCAGTAAGAAGTTTTTCTTCGTTTGTAGGTTCCGGGGGCGCGGGCGTTTCCTCTTTCTTTCTAACTACTTTCCGGTATGCCTTGAGCACGATGAAAATACAGAATCCAATTATTACGAAGTTAAAAACAGTCTGCACGAACATTCCGTAGTTTATTGAAACTTCAGCAACGGCCGGGGTGACAATCTGCGCGCCGTTCATAACCGCTTCCTTGCCGCTTTGCAGAACAATTTTTAGTTCTTTAAAATCCACACTGCCCAGCAAAAGTCCAATCGGGGGCATAATGACGTCGTTGACAAGCGAGGTAATAACCGTGCCGAACGCTCCGCCGATAATAACAGCAACAGCAAGGTCAAGCACGTTGCCCTTCATGATGAATTCTTTGAATTCTTTTAAGAGGCCCATAATGTTTGATTTAAGTTTGTGTAAAATTGTTTTTTGCCGATACCGTGATAGTAGCGGCGGAAATAACGGCAACTTCGAATATCCGTTTTCCCGACAAAAAAATAATGTTTTATTTGATTATTTAAAAGAGAAATGAAACAGGAATACGGCTAAATTTTAGGCAATATACCGCGCTCGCTTGTCTCGATGAAATCCCTTATTATCTTTACTTCTTCCGTCATTTCCACTTCATCGCACAATTTCTTCAGAGCGTCCCTGAAATTGTAACCCGAGTCATAAATGATTCCGTACGCGTTTTTAATATTCCTTATTTTTTCCGGTGTGAAGCCTTTTCGCTTAAGCCCTATGAAATTAAGTCCCATGAATCTGAGCGGTGTCCGTCCTGCAAGGCAGTAAGGCGGGACATCTTTCGTGACCTTCGTGCTTGATTCAATCATAACGTATTCGCCAATGTGTGCGAACTGATGAACTCCGACAAGTCCCCCGATGTTAGTCTGTTTGCCTACCGTAACATGACCGCCGAGATTCACGCCGTTCGTAAGAACAACGTTATCTCCGATTCTGTTATCGTGAGCAACGTGTACGTGATTCATTATGTAACAGTTCTTTCCTATTACTGTCTTAAAAGTATGCGTAGTTCCCCTGCAAACTGTTGACAGTCCTTTTATGATTGTGCCTTCGCCGATTTCAACTGTTGTAGGCTCGTTCGCGTATGAGGTCGAATTCGGCCAGACGCTAATTCCCGCGGAATGGAGGATAATAACATTATCCGAAATTCTGGAACCGTTTCCAATGTAAGCATTGGAGGCTATCTGCACGCCGCTGCCGATAACAACGTCATCTTCAACGGTAACGTAATTTCCAATGATTGTATCTCTGCCGATTTTTGCTTTTGGGCTTATCATTTCAATAAGATTTATAAGCCAAATTTATCATTTTTACATTTTATAAAAACTGATATTACGATTGCATATCTTCATCCGAATAATTCCTGAAGTTTCACGCGCCTGTATTCAAATATCTTCTTTACTTCCCTTTCGACAAACAGGCGGTTCACAATTCTCCCGATGAAACCGAACTTAATTTTGTAATGAAGAACATCAACCATCCTCACACCGCCATCCGTTTCGAAAAACTTATGCTGGTGATGCCAGAAAGAATAAGGGCCGAACCTCTGCTCGTCTACGAAATAATACGGCTCGGAAACGTGAGTTATCTCAGTCACCCATTTGACGGGTATTCCGAGAAGCGGTTTCACGATATAAGTAATTATCATGCCGGGGTACATTTTGTCTTCCCTGTAACCGGAAGTAATGTAAAAACCCATGCTTGGAGGAGTAATCGACTTAAGATTTTCCGGCGAGGAAAAAAACTTCCACGCTTCGTGAATATTTATCGGAAGCGTCTGTTCGG
>DATMXZ010000407.1:0-8018 GCA_035561235.1 Ignavibacteria bacterium | reverse complement strand
ATTCTCTATAAAACATTATGGACGAATTGAATTTAAGGGTTGGGTACGGATATGACGTACACCGGTTTGCGAAAGGCCGGAGGCTCATACTGGGCGGTGTCGAGATTCCGCACGGAGAGGGGCTTGAAGGTCATTCGGACGCGGACGTACTTCTTCACGCAATTTGCGACGCTCTTCTCGGCGCCGCTGGATTCGAAGACATCGGTCATCAGTTTCCGAACACGGATGCAAGATACAAGGACATATCGAGCCTTTTACTTCTTGAAAAAGTGCATTCGCTTTTATCCGAAAAAGGATGGAAGGCAGTTAACATTGATTGCATGGTGCTGCTTGAGGAACCGAAGATTTACAAGCACATTCCCGAAATGAAGAAGAACATTTCCCGGGTACTCAAGTGCGAAAACATATCGATAAAGGCGACGACATCCGAAGGGCTCGGTTTCATAGGAAACAGGGAGGGATGTTCGGCGAACGCAGTAGTATTAATACATAAATGATGGCGGAATTTTTATACAACATCGACGTTCAGGTTTTTTATTTCATAAACAGGACGCTTGCAAATCCCGTAACGGACAGCGTGATGCCTTTCATCACGGAACTCAACCACTGGAAAATCTTCTACGTAATAATGTGGCTGTATCTCATGATAGGAGCGGGGAAGCGCGGAAGAGTCGCGGGGATACTTGTTTTATTTCTGGTTCTGATAAGCGACCAGATAAGCAGCAATCTTGTGAAGCACATAGTTGACAGGGTACGTCCCTGTCACGTTTTGCAGGGTGTGAATCTTCTCGTGGGGTGCACGTCGTCATATTCATTTCCCTCGTCGCACGCGGTAAATAATTTCGCGGGCGCTGTATTTTTCTCTCATTTTTATCCGAGGCTAAGGATAGCTTTTTACACCGTTGCGGCAATGATGGCGCTGTCGAGAATTTTCTGCGGAGTGCATTACCCGTCGGACGTATTAGGAGGGACGCTGCTGGGTCTTGCAATCGGATATCTGTTCGTGAAACTCTGGGAAACAGCGAATAAAAAATTTAAAATACTATAGACGATTTTGAGATTAAAGCGGACATTATTTTACGCTGTAACGGGAATATGCCTTGGGCTTGCGTTTCCACCTTTCAATTTATATACATTGCTGATTGCGGGTTACGCGCTGCTCATTCACATCATACACGATTCAAAAAAATTCCGTGAAGTTTTTGTAAGAACGTATTCCGTGATGTTCTTTTTCAGCCTGCTTGCAGTATCGTGGATATCCCTTAGCGGGTTGAGGGAAAGCGCGGATAAATTCATGATACTCGGGGGTTTTCTGACTATAGTGCTTTACAGCATAGTTCTATTAATACCCTTCATAGTATATTTTTACGTCAGAAGGGGGCTTGGAAATTTATTCGGAAGCGAAACCGCATTTCGAAGAAATATATCGCTTCTGTATTTCCCTTTCATAATTACCGCGTGGGAATATTTATTCGAGCACATGGAGCAGAGTTTTCCGTGGCTGAACGCGGGCAACGCATTCACGACGGCGCTGCACAAGATACAGTTCATAGAGATAACCGGTGTTTACGGTTTGTCATTCTGGGCATACGTAATGAGTTGTCTGGTTTACCTTATATTTTACCTGATAGTATCCAAATCACTTTCGGCGCGGGAATTTTTCAGGAAAAAATCCGGGATTATATTGCTGGTAATAACCTTTACCGTTTACTTCCTTCCAGATATATACACGGTGATTACATCTCCGCGCTTGAAATACGAGAAGACCGGCAATGAGAGAACGATAACCGCGGGCATATTGCAGCCGAACGTAAATCCCTGGCGGAAGTGGGGGGCGAAGCAGATGGAACTCGCGAACGAGTATGCCGGAATGATAGGTCAATTCGATACGTCGAAGATAAGACCAGATGTGATAATACTGCCCGAGACAGCCGTTCCTTTTTACATTCTCGACGAATATTACACGGATAAATACAACGTGTTCAAGGACCTCTGCGACACTCTGAACATACCGTTATTAATAGGCGCGCCCGATATAGTCCATTATAACGACTCGATAAAGGCGAAAAGCGATTCAAGGGAGAATAAAAGCACGGGAGAACGGTACGACTCATTCAACTCGGCAATTCTTATGCAGCCGGGGGAAATGAAAATATCGCATCAGAAATACGCGAAGATAAAACTCGTGTTCGCGAGCGAGAGGGTGTCGTATCAGGACAAACTTGTATTTCTTAAAAATCTGATACGATGGTCTGTCGGAATCAGTTCATTCCAGATCGGCTGGGACACGACCGTTTTCAGTCTCGGGAACAAAGCGAGATTCAGCACTGCAATATGTTTTGAGTCAATATATCCCGCGTTTGTTTCGGCATTCGTGAAGAAGGGAGCGCAGTTCTGCGTCGTGATAACGAATGACGGTTGGTGGGGCAGGCTGTTCGGAACTTATCAGCACAACCTTTTCGCGGTACTTCGCGCGATAGAGAACAGGCGGTGGATAGCGAGGTGCGCAAACACCGGAATATCCTGCGTGATTGATCCATACGGAAACATGTACGGTGAAACGGAAATAAACGAGAAAGCGTATCTCACGGAAAAAATTGGATTGAGAGATGAACTTACATTTTACACGCTGCACCCGGAACTTGCACCTGACATAATTTTGTACACAGCGGGGATAATGCTAATAACAGGATTTCTTCCTTTGTTCAGAAAGAAAGGCCGGTCTTAACCGGAGTAAGCACCTTGATGAAGTTGAGTATGACGCCGCTGCTTCTAAAATATGCCTTGGCATCCTGAAGTTTCTCGAACGGTCCAATCACAATTCTGTATTCGGTAACGTTAAGAGGAAGGTCAACGCGTTCAATTTCAGCGTGTATGTTTTTATTCTCGAGACCCGAAATGTACTTCAGGGCGTCATTATACTTATCGAACACAGCCACCTGAATCATATAACCGTTATCAGTCTGTCGGTAAATTATATCCCCGTCGCGTTCGACTTCAAATTCGCTGAGAATAATCGAGCCACGTGAAAGTGAAGTATCGACGAGGTTCAGGCTTGCAATAATCGAATCATTGGCTTTAGTTTCGAGTGTATCGAATGTTTTCGGTTTGGAAGGAGTAAGTATCGATTTATAAAGGAAAAAACTCATAGCCGAGAAAAGGACAATCAATAAGAAATAAACTATGAATTTTAACGCGATTCTTTTTTTCTTTACGGGCGGCAAAGTATTAGAAACAGGGACAAACGGACGGTCGGCGGGTTTGAACACGTCGTCGTATGATTTCTCTTCTTTCAGCGGAGTGCCTTCGAGATGTTCGATTATACCGTCGAGTTTCAGGCTGTCGAGGGCTTCGTTAAGGGATTTCGGCGGTTTGTCAATTTCGGGTATGCCTTTATCGTGAATTACAATTTCAGGGATTGAAATTTTTTCCGTTACTTCGGGCTTTTCCTCGACGAGTTTCTCAAAAACAGTCATTTCCGGAGTGACAAAACTCTGTTTCAATTCCTCTTCCAGCGTATCTTTTTCCGCTTTAAGTTCTTCGAGTTCGTTCAGCCGCTTATTAAGTTCGCCGTATAAATCCTTTTCCTGCTCCTCCGCAGCGACCTCATCCGGCAGTTCCGAATCGACGTGAGTAGATTCATACTGCGGGACAGTATCTTCCGTTTGGATATTTTCTCCGATGACAGACCCGGGAATCTGTTGTTCATCTTCGGTATGCTCCGTTTCAGGCGCGCTGACAAGACCGAATTTATTCAACTCGTCAATTGTCTGTTCGCGAGATTTCAGTAAATCGAGGATGCTATCGATTAATTCCGAAGAATCATATTCGTCTTTCAGGGAAAATTTTCCGTTACCCTGATGAGCATCGGTGACCGCGTTATCCGCCGGTTGCATAACATCGTTCAGTTCATCCGTCATATCCTCCGACAAAGGGATGGAATCGGTGGTGATTTCATCAGGTAATCCGCCGTCTTCGTTATTCGTCTTGAAGAAATTTTCAAGGTCTGAAAATACGGTTTGTTCATATTCATCATCGATAGACGAATCGGTGTCCACTGATAAGCCGCCGCTTCCTAATAAATCTCCATCAAAAACATTCTGAGATTTTTGCATCGAATCTCCGAATGAACCACCGAAATCTTTATCCTGACCCGGAAGTGTATCAATATTTTCTTTTGAGAAGTAATGCTCGGGTTCTTTAAATGCATCTGTTGTCTTTTCGGCGTCTTTGGATTTTACGTATTCCTCAATATCCTTAAGAATAATTTCTTTTTCCCGGACGATTTTTTCCTCTATGGTTTCGTATTCATTTTTTACCGTAACAGTTTCTTCAATCACGGATTCCGATACAGTGTTTTCGGTCTGTTGGAGGTCATCTCCGCTGCCGTCGGTTTCGGCAGAGAAAGATTCTTCAGAGACAGATTCCGGTTCGATTAGTTCTTGTTTCTCTTCGGGCTGTTCCGTTTCCAGTATCCCGAAAATCTTCGGCGGCGCAGTTATTACAGGTTCACTTATTTTATGGTCATCGTGAAGATTCTCATCCCGGACTATTGTTGTTTTCTTATCAGCCGGCTCGACGGTGCTTGTAATTCCGTTAAACACAGGAATCAGTAAGGGTACATCCGCAATCTTCCGTTCAGAGCAGATATCCTGTGGCTTTGTTTCGGTATCAGTTTTCTTAATTTCTTCGGTATCCGTGAATCCGGCTAACCTGTAATTAAAAGGTATCAGGCAGGGAATGTCCGGAAGATACGGTTTCTCAGTTACGTCTGTATCCGCGACGAGAGTATCGATTGTATCAAGCGGAGCAGGAATTTCCACTTCCTCCGCAACGGTTTCCGATGTATCGAGAGAAGGCAAGATTTCTTCGTCCGCGATGATAGTATCCGCCGTAATATCGTCGGACGGGAATTCATCATATCCGGTTTGTTCTTCAACAAAATCCCCGGGCTGAGTCAAAGGTTCGCCGTCAATTACGGTTTCGATTTCGGACGATACAATTACAACGTTATCCGTATCGTCGTCGAATGTGAAATAAACAAAGTTTGATTCATCCGTGGCATCATCCGCTTCTGTCACGCGGATTTCAGACAGGTCCTGAAAATTAAGAGCCTTAGTGAGAACAGGAGACAACTCCGAGAAATTAGAATTAATTTCATCGGCAAATTTTTTACAGGGAGAAAAAGAAATATATTTGACGACTTCGCCGTTAACGGTCTTGTTCCTGACGATGAATTTTCCGAATTCAGGTATGTTAAGGTTCTTTCCCGACTTAAATACGGAGAGCATAGTATCGAATATTGAACCGATAAAATTTCCCGTTTCAATCTCGTTGAGGTTGAGTCTTGAGGAAACTTTTCTTATCAGTTTTGCTCTTTTCATCAGTCTTTAAGCATATTAATGAATGTTTCAGACGGTTTGAAAACCAGTTTGTCTTTTGGCGGGAGAAGAAATTCCGCTTTCTTATTCCCGTCTATGATAGTCTTCATTTCTCTGTGTTCGACACTGAAGAATCCGATTTCATCAATCAGGAGGAACTTCTTTTTAATTACGGATTTTTTTATTTCATCGAAAGTCACGCTGAAAACGCTTTCAGCAGTTTGCTTATCAAACGAACTTTTGATTCTTATTTTATTTATGAATGAGTCTTTGTTCATTTGAGCGAGTTAGAAATTTCAGAAACCAATTTTTCAAGATAGTATCCGTCTTTATCGTCGAAGGACGCGTATTCCGTGCTGTCCACGTCAAGCACTCCGAAAATTTTTCCGCCGGATGTTATCGGAACGACAATTTCCGATTTCGATTCGGAATCGCAGGCGATATGCCCGGGAAAATTATTGACGTCATCGACGATGACAGTTTTTTTCCCGGCGGCAGCCGCGCCACAGACTCCCTTGCCCCGGCCGATTCTCGTACAGGCGACCTTTCCCTGGAACGGTCCAAGGACAAGTTGTCCCGTCACGTCTTCAGTGAAGTAAAATCCCACCCAGGAATAATAATCGAATGAATGCTTCAGCAGCGAAGCAATATTGGCAAGGTTCGCAATAACATTTTCCTCATCACCTAAAAATTGTTTCGCGACTGAAATTACCGATTCGTATTTCTCATCCTTGCTTAAGGATTTAATATGCCTGAGATTCACATCTTTCATTTTTCGAGTACGGACATTTGTTCTTTTGCAATTTCAGGTGTTTCGAACGCACCTGCTCTTACCCTGAAATAAAGGCCTTTCTCTTTCAGGTCGGCTTCGAAAACCATTCCTTTAATATTATTTTCTTTCAGGAGTTTTAACTTTTCTTCAGCGGCGGATTTTTCCTTGAACGAGCCTATCTGTACGTAATAACCGTCCTGCTCCGAGAACAGGGCGAATTTCTGCTTATCGCTAAGATAACCGAGGAATTTCGATTCGCCTTGTTTTGTCTGAGGGGCAGCGGTTTCGTTCTTTTGTTCATCTTTCGCCGTTTCTTCTGTCTGCTGCTTGTTCTCCACAACGGGGGCGACAGTATCTTTAACTTGTTCAGTTTTATTTGCCGCGCTGTCCTTAGGTAAATTCACAGTAACGGTAGAGATGTTCGGTTTGATAAGAAACTCATACACAACGAATATGCCCAGAAAAACAAACGCCGCAATGAAGAGAGCCAGCACAGCAGGATGAGCGTACCAACTCCTGTTAGATTCATCTGTATGTCTGTATTGTTCAGATGGCAGATTCTCGGTTTTCTCTTCGGTTGAATCCGAAATGCCCGTGAAGCCTTTCAATACAGGCTCATCGGAAACAGGTTTCTCGATTTCGTCGTGTAGGATTTTAATCTCTTCGATTGACACATTCCTATTGTCGTCTGATTCTTCAGTATTAATCGATTCGGGTTCACCGCTGTTTTCCCTGAAAATCGATTTGAAGTCGATGTCCGGTACAGTTATATCATCAACCTTGCCCGAAGTGAGGTCTTTCGTGGCATCCTTATCGAAAATATCCTGATAATCGGAAAAGGAAACGGAATTATCTTTGACGATATCCGAAGGACTCTTTAAGTCAGGGAACAATTCCGAAACCTTTGCAAATTCTTCAGTTGTTTCCTTATCGGCAGTTTTAATATTTTCGGCGGGACTTTCATCCCCGGCTTTTTCTTTCGTGACTTCTTCCCTGTCATTAAGTTCTTCGTCAGGATATTGCTGTTCCATTGAAGGATTGAGAGGTATTATGGAAATTTTATCGGCAATATCCTCAAGCGAATCAGTACCGGACTCGCCGGAAACGGTTTCCCGAATATCAATATCGGGGTTTTCATTTTCATTTGCAGGCACTTCACCGGTAATATCATTCACGTCATCCACGTAATTCGCGATTTCGGATTTGTACTCGGGATTAAGTTCTACGGCCTTGAGCCAATCTTTTTTTGCCTGTTCGATGTTTCCGAGGGACTCGTAATAAATGCAGCCGCGATTAAAGTAAGCATTTGAATATTGGTTGTTCAGAAGAATTGCCCTGTCATAATCCCTGATAGAATCCTCGGTGTTTCCGAGGCAGAAGTGAATGTTACCCCTGTTGTTAAAATACTCCGCCGCGGTCGGGTCGAGGTCTATTGCTTTCGAACAGAAACCGAGCGCTTCATCATATCTTTCAAGTCTTCTAAGGCAAGCCGCGTAATCGTTATGCACGGCAGGCGTGTCCGTAAATCGTTCGAGAGATAATTTAAAATCGCCGGCGGCATTTTCATAATCGGATAATTTAACGTATGTTTTGCCTCTCTTGTGGTAAAGTTTCGCGATGTCCTCGTCTGCAGCGCCGGCGCTAATCGCCAGAGAGATAGCCCTGCCGAAATCGAGCACGGCATCGTCGAATTTCATCAACGCGAGGTGGCATCCGGCTTTAATCTCGTAAATGTGTTCATTATCGGGCTGTGACTCAATTAATTCCTCGCATAATTCAATCGCGCGGGAATAATTTTTATTATCAATTTCCCTGATAATGTTTTCGATTACGTTGTTCATTTCATTGTTTTCAAAAAGTTACTT
>DATMXZ010000406.1:0-2945 GCA_035561235.1 Ignavibacteria bacterium | reverse complement strand
CATCTAATAAAGTGCATATAATAAAATCCGGACTCGTAACGCGGAAAATTAGCATTTTATTTAGTATATTACATAAGTATATTAATCAAATTTCATAAATCTAATTTTCAAAAATGAAAAAAGCTCTTCTCTCCATGCTTTTGCTCATTTTAATGAGCAATTTATTGTTTTCTCAAGAGCCGTGGTCAACTGTAAAACCTCCCCTCGGTTCTTATATCAAGTTACCAAACAATTTTATTCCCTGGGACAATCCTAACAAAGCGACAACATATTATTATACGCCCATGGGCGTGATGGCTGTCGGTCCGAATGTCAGGGTATTGCCAAACTCAAATCAGCAGGACGAGGTTGTGCTGTGCAGTTGGACAGCGAATCCGAACGTCATGTTCGGTTCGGCGAACACTACTGTCGGCTCGTCATACGGACAAGGTGTATATGCAACGACAAACGGCGGTGTTACCTGGTACGGCACGGATTTAATGCCGAACGAACCAAGTTCAACGAGCGATCCTGCTCCGACTATTGACAAGAACGGAACGTTCGTATTTACATCATTGAATACTGTAGGAACCGCATTCATGTACGGACAGTATTCTACTAATTACGGTGTGAACTGGTCAACACCTTATACCATCACGAGTTCAAGTTCCGATAAAAACTTCACGGCAACGGACGATTATCCGACAAGCCCTTATTACGGAACATCATATACGGTATGGAGCAACTTCGCATTATCCGCTCCTCCGATAGTATTTTCGAAAACCACTAACGGAGGCGTTTCCTGGAGCACAATGACGCAGATAAATACACCTCCTTCTTCGCATTACTCGCAGGGCTGCGACATCATAGTCGGACCGGGCGGCGTAATCTATGTAACGTGGGCGGCGCCGAATCAATCAAGCCCGTACACTGAAGATTATTTCGGATTCGCGAAATCGACGAACGGAGGCGCTTCCTGGACAGTAACGGAAAACGCGTTTGACGGAAACGGAATCAGAAGTACTTCATATAACGGCTGGGGCGTAAGAGTGAATTCGTTCCCGCGCATAGGCGTTGACAGGAGCGGCGGACCTTACAACGGTTATATTTACGTCGTAACTTCACAGTTCAGTTTAGCGCCGGCGGGAAGCGATGCGGACGTAGTCCTGCACCGTTCATCGGACGGCGGCGCGACGTGGTCAGCAGGAATCAGAGTTAATCAGGACGCGATGAATAACGGTAAGGTACAGTTCTTCCCGGCAATCAGAGTAGATGAGAACGGCGGCGTAAACGTGGTCTATTACGACAACAGAAATTATCCTTCAGTCGGCGATTCGTGCGAAACATACATGTCTCGTTCAATTGACGGAGGCACGACCTGGACAGACATTAAAGTCTCCGACCACAGGTGGAAAGTAGTCGGTGAAGGCGGTTCGGGTAATTACATGGGTGACTATATCGGTATAACATCCGGCAACAACAAGATCTGGCCTTTCTGGTTCGACAACAAGTCAGGCACGATGCAGGCGTGGACCGCGGCGGTAGATATCGGACCCGCTATAAACCATACGCCTCTTGGAAATACAGAATTAATTTCGGGAAGCAGAGTTGTTAACTGCACTATAGTTCCGGCAGGAAGCGGAATCAATCCGAGCACCGCGAAATTATATTACGCAAAGAACAGCACTACATTCTCGAACGTCGCTTTAACAAACACAGGCGGCACGAACTGGACAGCAAACCTGCCGCTTTCGGGCGCGGGAACATACAATTATTATTTAACCGCGACGGATTCGATGAGCAGAACCGCCACATCACCTGCAGGCGCTCCGGCGGTATATTATTCATTCATAGCGTCGACCGACACCGTGAAGCCCGTAATTACTCATACTCCGCTTGGAAACGTGCCTAAGGCAACGTGGCCGGCGACGGTTACGGCGGGAGCGACAGACAATATCGGAATCGATTCCGTATGGGTCAGATGGTACAAGAACAACACGGGCACTGGAATTAAGCATTTCAAATTACTAAACACAGGCGGTTCAACTTATGCCGCGGCATTTAACTCAATACAGGCGGACGTTAACTTCAACGATTCGATATTCTACAGAGTGTTCGCGCGCGATAATTCGTCGGGTCATAACACAGATTCAACCGCTTTAAATAAATTCAAGATTATTAATATCGTCAATGCCTGCATAGGAAACGGCACGGCATCATCGAACTATCCGTTCACTACATACTGGATGGACGGAAGAACACAGATGTTGTTCACGGCATCGGAACTGACAACGGCAGGAGTCGGCAACGGAAGCGCGATTACGAGACTTGGATTCAACGTAATCACTGTCGGCGGACCCGCGATGAGCGGCTTTAACGTAAGGTTCCAGCATACAACACAGACCTCGCTTACGGGATTTGTCTCTTCAGGCTGGACGACCTGCTTCACGGGAACATACACGGTACCCGCAACGGGCTGGCAGTACATCGATATGACTGCTCCTTTCTTTACGTACAACGGAACGAGCAATCTTTTAATTGAAATATGCTATGATAACTCGGCATACACTTCCTATTCTCCGGTTAACGCCACATCAGCGCCCGGAATGACCTGGGGCTACTATACCGACAATGTCAGCGGGTGCACGATGACCGGCGGTTCGGCGCAGTCTAACAGACCTAACGTATGCATAGTTACAACGACAGGCGCAGGAAACAACACTTCGCTCATTCCGAGCAAGTTTGAATTGAGTCAGAACTATCCTAACCCGTTCAACCCGACGACGAAGATAAACTTCGCGATTCCGAAACAGGGATTGGTAACAATGAAGATTTACGACGTACTCGGAAGGGAAGTAAGGACTCTCGTAAACGAAGTGAAACAGGCTGGAAATTACACCGTCGATTTCAACGCTACGGAATTCGCCAGCGGCGTTTACTTCTACAAACTGACATCAGGCGATTTC
>DATMXZ010000405.1:0-3383 GCA_035561235.1 Ignavibacteria bacterium | reverse complement strand
ATAATACGATTAGTTTGAATAATAAAAGGGCTGATGATATCATCAGCCCTTTCTGTTTTGATTCCGGATATCACCGGACTAACATTCCTGTTTAGTAGTCAAGACCAAGCGAGAACATGTACATAGGTGCGGAGAACTTCTGCAAATTATACTGCCAGGCAACATCCATTTTAACAGGGAATCCGAATAACACTATTCGTGTGCCGATGCCCGGAGCCAACAGCAAATCATTCGAAATGATTTTCCCGCTCTCGCTTTTATTTATGAACTGAAGTTTCTTCGTGTCGTTCCAGGCGGAACCCGCGTCGAGGAATATGCTTCCCATTATGTTCTGGAATCCGAGCGGCAATGCTCCCAGTATCAGATACCTGAAAATCGGGAACCGAAGTTCAAGGTTCATCAATGCGTACTTGGAACCCGTTCTCGCGTTATAATAAAATCCTCTTAACGGCGTAACAAGCGAAGCGAATACAAAATTATCAATGCTTTCTCCGAATGGAACCGTGCTGTTTTCGAAATCCCAGTTTATCCAGTTGTCGGTTCCGCCGAGGTAGAACTTCTGCGGGTTCTTTCCTAAACTCGTACCCCCCGACATCCTCACGGCAAACGAATATCCTTCACCGAGTTTGAAATATTTCCTGAAATCACCTATCAGCGAATAAAATTCTGAACTCTGGCTTCCGAGGTAAGGTGATGCAAGCACCGTTACGTTGTACCTTACGCCTTTTTCAGGAGCGAGGTATCCCCAGAGCGAATTATCGTGAACGAAACTCAGGGACGGCACAGTCAGATACTTCCTCTGTAGGTTTTCAGTCTGGTCGTCAAGGTTCTCGCGGGTTATGCTCATTAATGAAATACCGCCGTCGATTCTGTTGAAGCGGTCGATTGGATATGACAAGTTAACGTTTCCGCCGATCGTTCTGTACCTGTATAGTTCGTTTCCCGAACCCAGTCCTCTGTCATAAAGCACGAATCTTGCGGTGTGATACATTTCGAACCCGTAGTCTATCCTTTTCGGCAGGTACTGATACGCGACGGCGTAATCGCTGTTCTTCAAGTCAATAACCATCGATGTAAGAAGCGTTATCCTGTGATTGCCAAGCATGTCGCTGAGCGCGATTTGAGCAAGCCCCTGCACGCCGTAATAACTCGAGTAAATCGCGTTTCCGTAAACGAGGTCGGGAGAGAATTTTATTTTGTATTTGTTTACTCTGAATGAACCGTCATCATTCGTGTTTCCCTTTATCTTGAAATTCTCGTTGCTCGAATAAATCGAATCCGTATTTAAAATATCGCGCTTCCTTATATCGCTTATGTCTTTGAGTTTTATCTTGATGTCGCTGCCGTAAAGTTTAAGAGTGTCTGAACTTTTATTGTTGTTCAATACCGTATCCCTGTTAAGAGCGACGTTGAGCGAATCCGCGCCCGTCGAATCCTGAGCGATATTCAGCGTATCGGAATGCTTCTTCGCCGAATCGAGTTTCGCCAGGTATTCAAGCCTCTGCGTTCTTTTCTTTTCAAATTGCGTGAGCGGAAGCGTGTCGTAATCGATTTTCCTGTCGAACGGATTGTCGAGTGAGAATATGTCGTAACCGCCTTCATTTAAGGAAACGAATAAAACCTTCTTCCCGTCTTTCGAAAGAGATATCTGGTCGATTGAATTCAGTGAATTCGTAATCGGTCTCTCGGAATAATTTCCCGCTGAATCATATTGTCCGTAATAGATGTTCGATATGCCATTCCTGTCTGAAACGTAGAGGATTTTCTTTCCGTCTTCGGAAAAGTTCACGTACTGATTCTTCGCGTCGTACGAGTTCGTAATCCTTTCGATCTTTCCTGTCTCAACTTCAATTCTGTAAACGTCCTTATAATCAGGGTCGTGATTCCACATCTTGAAATTTTCCGGAACGCTCTCTTTGGTAACATACTGCGCCCTGTCCGATGAGAAATATATGTGCTTGCCGTCAGGCGTCCAGGAAGGTATGAAATCCGAAAAAATGTCGTCTGTCAGATTCTTAAGTTTCCGCGTCTTGATGTCGTAAGTGTATAAATCGGACTGGTGCAAATTCGTACCGATGAATGCGATTTTGTCGGGGAACGGTGACCATTTCACGTAAGAAATCGAATTGAGTTCAATCGGCAGTTTCGTCTCGTCACCGGACTTCACATCAATTATAAATATCGCGTCTTTATCGCCCGACTTAACGCTGATAGCGATTTTACTGCCGTCAGGCGACCAGGAAAGTCCCGGCGTCAGCACCTGAAGTTCTTCGAAATCGCTTGTTATGTTTCCGTCTATGATTTTGTCGAGGGTCAATCCCGTGTTGGCGTCCGCGAGATAAACCGCGAAATAATCGCTCATGTTCGATATATACGCGAATTTATCACCCTTGGGAGAAATTACGGGCGATATGTTATATGAGCCGCCGTCTTTCATGTGGTTGGTCAGCATCTTTGCAAAGTCTTTTATGTCTTCGCGTATCGCGACTTCCGGGTAATGCTCTTTCTTTACTTCCCTTAACCATTTTTCGGAAAGTTTATCGAGCGGCATCTTATATGTCTCTTTGAATGCTTCATCGATGTCGTTAAGTCCGCGGATGTTGCTCATCAGTTCGCCGAGTTTGTATTCGCCGTACTGGTCGTTAAGAAATGCGAAAAAACTCTGTCCGCCCCTGTAAGCGAGATATCCGTCGTTGTAATCAATAGGCGGAAGATAGTTGTTTAAAATCGCGTCTCGTATGAATATATCCGTGGCTTTGTCAAGCCCATTCAGGCTTTGTATCTCAGCCATGCCCTCGTTGAACCAAAGCGGTACGTTGAGCGAAATGTTTTTTGATATTATATTTTGAATCGAGCCGCCGTAAAACATATCGTTCAGAAAACCGTGTGTGAGTTCGTGATGTACTACGTGCCTGAACTGCTCATAGTTACCTTCGAACGGGACGAGAACCCTGTTCTTGAACAGTTCCGTGACTCCGCCGATACCTTCGGGAAGGAATTCGTCAATCACGTTATTCTGCTGGAATTCATTATGCGAGTTAAAAACGATAATAGGTATTCTGTTGGAAAGATTGTAATCAAGGCTCTTTGATAATGATACGAGCGAACTCTCGGCTATGACTGCCGCGTACTGTGCGAGTTCGTATCCGCCCTGACTGAAATATACGTCGAAGTGTTTCGACTGTATGTACTGCCAGTTAAATTCCTTGTACTGGACTTTGTTCTTTCCGAACTGAGGATACAGGTTTCCTGCGCTGAAGAAAAACAATGAGAGAATTGCTATGACGTAACCGAACCTGATTTTTTTCATATTGTTTCTCATATACATTTAAATTTAAAAACAGTATTTATCGAACCATAGAATCTTCCTCTTTGTTAATATC
>DATMXZ010000404.1:0-20172 GCA_035561235.1 Ignavibacteria bacterium | reverse complement strand
ATTTAAATTATTATTCCGGTTATTTTGAGGTTATGTAAGATAGTAAAAATAAATCGATTATTCGCCCAAATAAGCCTTCCTCACTTCGGGGTTCTCTGCGAGTGTTTTCGCCTCGCCCTCGAGTTTTATCGTGCCCGTCTCGAGAACGTATCCGTAATCCGATACCGACAACGCGATGTTCGCGTTCTGCTCGACGAGGAGTATCGTTACGCCTGTCGCTTTATTCAAAGCCACTATCTTCTCGAAAATCTGCTTCACGAGTATCGGCGCTATTCCGAGCGACGGCTCGTCCAGCAGAAGAAGTTTCGGCTTCGACATTATCGCGCGCGAGATTGCAAGCATCTGCTGCTCGCCTCCGCTCAAAGTCCCGCCCGGCTGCTTCAGCCTTTCCTTCAGCCTCGGGAAAAGCGAGAACACGAATTCGAGGTCGTACTTTATGTTGTCCTTGTCCTTTCTCGTGTATGCGCCCATCTCGAGATTCTCCTGAACGGTAAGGTTCGCGAAAATCATCCTGCCCTCGGGCGTCTGGCTTATTCCAAGTTCGACTATCCTGTGCGCCGGCATTCCGGTAATTTCATTGCCGAGAAATTTTATCGAACCCGACGCGGGTTTAATTAGAGATGAAACGGTGCGCAGTATGGTTGATTTACCTGCTCCGTTCGCGCCGATTAAGGTGACGATTGTTCCTTCCTTAACGTTCACGTTAATTCCCTTGATCGCCTGAATCGCGCCGTAGTTCACTATTAAATTTTCTATCTTAAGCATCGTGTTTCGTGTCTCCGAGATATGCTTCGATGACCTTCGGGTCATTCTGAATTTCCGACGGCTTGCCGTCGGCTATCTTCTTTCCGTATTCAAGTACGAAAATTCTTTCACATACGCCCATTACAACTCTCATATCGTGCTCTATTAAAAGTATCGAAATCTTGAACTTGTCTTTCACGTCTTTTATCAGTTTCATTAAATCCGATTTCTCTTTCGGATTCATTCCTGCCGCGGGCTCGTCGAGAAGAAGAAGTTTCGGAGAAGTCGCTAACGCGCGGACAATCTCCACCTTCCTCTGGTCGCCATACGGAAGCGACGCCGCGTACTCGTCCTTCACGCCCTGCAGGTTGAACATTTCGAGAAGTTCGTCTATGCTGCCGTCTATTTCCTTCTCCTCCTTCGCGAATTTTCCTATCTGCGCGATTGATGAAAAGAAACCTGATTTCAGACGCACACCGCAGGATACGCGTATGTTGTCCTTGACGCTTAAACTCCTGAACAGGCGTATGTTTTGAAACGTCCTGCAAATTCCCAGATGCGCTATCCTGCTCGTGGGCACGTTCACGAGGCTCTTTCCCTCGAAAACAATGTCGCCTTCCGTCGGTTTGTAAACGCTCGTGATTATGTTGAAGACCGTAGTCTTCCCCGCTCCGTTCGGACCTATCATTCCGACGAGTTCGTTTTCGTCAACGAATGCGTTGAGTTTGTCGATGCAGAGGAGACCTCCGAATTTCATAGTTACGTTATTTATCTGCAGTACGTGCAATGTCCTTTTTCTTTTTGCTTATTTTAAGTTTAACTCCGAAAATTCCCTGCGGACGCGTCAGCATCATTATTATGAGAAGCAGAGAATAAACGACCATTCTGTATTCCGATATGCCCCTCAACAGTTCGGGCAGAATCGTGAGTATCACCGCGGCGATTATTACCCCCGGAATGCTTCCCATACCGCCGAGTATCACCATTACTACTATTTCAACCGATTTCAGGAAATTGAAATCCTCGGGATTGAGATACAGGTTGAAATGACCGTAGAGCGAGCCTGCAATTCCGGCGAAGAACGCGCCGCTTACGAACGCCGAAACCTTGAACTTTGTAGTGTTGATTCCCATCGACTCCGCCGCCACCTCGTCGTCCTTCACGGCAATGAATCCCCTGCCGTAAGTCGAGTTTATCAGATTGTATGTAAAATATATCAGGAAAGCCGCGATGAAGAATACCCAGAAGAAATTCGCGTACTTCGGCACGCCGTAAAATATGAAATTCGTAGTCGTATTTTCAAGCATCGAAAGACTTTTCACGCCGTCTTCGTAAATGTAAACTCCCCTGTATCCCTGCGACCCGCCTATGAAATCAAGACCCTGAATAACGACGCGGATTATTTCCGCGAAACCGAGTGTAACGATTGCAAGATAATCGCCCTTTAGCCTGAGCGACGGAACGCCGACAAGCAGGCCGACGATAGCAGCCGCTATACCGCTTACGAGCATCAGAAAAACGAAAGTCATATTCATTCCGAAATCGCCCGTTCCGAAAACGCTGTTGAAGAACGGCGCGAAATAAGTTGACAATGTAATCGAAAGATAACCGCCGATTGCCATGAAACCCGCGTGGCCGAGCGAGAACTGTCCCGTGAAACCGTTAATTAGATTTAAACTCGAAGCGAGAATGATGTTTATGCCGATGTATATGAGAATTGTATAATAGTAAGGGTCGATGCTGTCTTTGATAAGATTGACAAGGAAGAGAACCAGTATTGTAGCAATGAAATAGACCTTACTTTTCATCAGTCGGTTTAGTTTTCAAAGGCTATTGCTTAAATGTCATTCCTTTTACTCAGTCATAACTTTTTCTTGTCATTCCGGCACTCGCGAAGAAGAAACGCGTAGACTCCGGAATCCAATTCATTCTTCTGTTCTTTCTTCATTGAACATTGAAGACTGAAGACTGAAGATTGAAAAATTGCTCTTTCCGCTCTTCATTGAACATTGCTCGTTCTTTGAGTCCCGATTTATCGGGAAAGACTGAAGATTGAACACTGCTCTTTCCGCTCTTCATTGAACATTGCTCGTTCTTTGAGTCCCGATTTATCGGGAAAGACTGAAGATTGAACACTGCTCTTACCGCTCTTCATTGAACATTGCTCGTTCTTTGAGTCCCGATTTATCGGGAAAGACTGAAGATTGAACATTGCTCTTTCCGCTCTTCATTGAACATTGAAGACTGAAGATTGAAGATTGAAAAGCCGTTTCGCGGCTTTTGGCAGTGGGCGATTAAGGATTCGAACCTCAGACCCCTTCGGTGTAAACGAAGTGCTCTAACCAGCTGAGCTAATCGCCCGTAAAGTTGGTAAAAATATGCTAAAACCGTCAAACAATCAAACCAATTCAATGTCGGAAAATAGGATCCGAAATTTAGTTGATAGTGGTTAGTGGTTAAAAGCTCTTGCTCTAATTCGTGAAAATTAGCGGCTGATGCTCTTGCTCTTAGGCTCTGTGGGACTCCGTGTCTTCTCTGTGTTTCTCCATGTAGCAGAGTTGATGCATTATTACGTTAATGGATCCCGGCTAAGAGCATGCCGGAATGACAGCAAAAAAAAATCGCTCTTTTCTATATTCTTGATTCTTGATTCTTGATTCTTGATTCTTGATTCTGTTTTTCATCTGTGGTGAGAATATCTTTCTCTAATTGTTATCTGCTAATTGCTAACCGTTAATTGTTTCCCCGCTTTTTCCTTCCGCGATTTCTTAAGTAATGGTTTTCCGCTGATGCAATGAGTATATTTTACAATCGGGACGCGAATTAAACCCCGGTTAAACATTATGGAAACAACAAATGACCTTAAACTTGCCGTGTTAATCGACGCGGACAATGTTTCGTATTCATACGTGAAAGAGATGTTCGAGGAAATCGCGAAGTACGGCACGCCGACTTTCAAGAGAATTTACGCCGACTGGACAAAGCCGACTGTATCGGGCTGGAAGAATGTCCTTCTCGAAAACGCCATCACTCCGATTCAGCAGTACAGTTATTCGACGGGGAAGAATTCAACCGACAGTTCGCTCATCATAGACGCGATGGACATACTATACACGGGCAAGGTCGACGGGTTCTGCATTGTTTCCAGCGACAGCGATTTCACGAGACTCGCAACGCGGCTTCGCGAAGCGGGAATGAAAGTTATCGGTATCGGCGAAAAGAAGACGCTCAACCCGTTCATCACGGCGTGCGACAAGTTCATCTATATCGAAATTCTGAAACCGCAGACAGAAAGCCGCGAAACGGCGGGCGGTGACAGGTCGGCGAAGAAACAGGGTCAGCAAGGAAAGAAGACGTTGAGCAAAATCGACCCGAAAATCATAAAACTTTTCGCGGACAGCATAACTGACCTCGCCGACGAGAACGGCTGGGCTTTCCTCGGAGAACTCGGCAATCTTATACTTAAGAAAAAGCCCGACTTCGACCCGAGAAATTACGGCTATGCGAAAATGCTCCAGTTAATCCGGTCAATGAATAAATTCAGAATCGACGAGCGCGCCACGAGCAATGTTAACGTGAAGCATATTTACATTAAACTGAAATAGATTCGACAGGTCTTTATTCCTTAATAATATTAACTTGCGGGCTAAAGTCCGTTTATCGGGGATTCTTTTTGAAGAGACACTTTTTTCAAACATCGGTACGAATAATTTTAAACCGTTAAAACGGTTTTTGGCTTTTGTTTTACGTACCCACGGCTAAAGCCGTGGGCTAAGTCGAAGAGCAGGAACATATCGCTATAAAATGTTATACGTTCAAGTTCCCATCTTGCAATTAGTAGTAGAGACTTCTGAAAAACGATTTCTTCAATCTCTTTTTGTAACCCCACCTTTTAAGGTGGTGTGAAAGATAAGTAAGCAAAAGGACTTTAGTCCTTAATATGAAAACTTGCGGGCTAAAGCCCGTTTATCGGGGATGCTTTTTCCGCCACGTTAAAGAGTGGGGTTAGTTTTTGCTTGTTATCTTTTCAAACGAGTTTTCTGAAGTCAATCTACTATCTACTTACTTCTTGATTCTTGATTCTTGATTCTCTCTCCTAACTACCGCGTTCTTGGCGTCCCGACTTGTCGGGATATCTACTAACTACTAACTTCTAACTACTAACTTCTATATTCATGCTTTGAAAATGCTTTTTAATAGTGGTATATTCATAAAATTTAACAATTAAGGAGATTACAGATGTCTAAACCTTTGTATAAAAATCTTATTTATGTTGTATTAATTATGGCCATAGCCCTTGCCGTTACATCCTGCGGAAAAAAAGACGGACCCGACGGCAAGAAAAACGAATCGTCGGAATTTGTTAAAACCGACGCTTCAGGACAGAAAGTCACTCTTAAAATGGTCCCGAAAGTAGGCGATAAATTCCATTACAAGATGACCGCGAAGACTTTCTCAACTGAACAAAGCCCGGCGACCGGCAACGAAGAAATCACCAGCGAGCAGGTAATGACATATTACTACACACAGGAAGCCGCTGAAATCAGCCCGTCGGGTTACATAACTTTCAAGATGAAATACGACAGCATCCTCATAGTCGAAAAAGCGATGTCGAAAGATTCGACTCTCTCGCAGACTTACAATTCGAACGTTAAGGATTCGGTTTCCAATAAACTCGATTACGTGCAGTACAACGCCCTCGCGGGAATGGAATTCAAGTTCAGGGTATCGCCTAAGGGTGAAATCGCCGAAGTCATTGAACTCGAACAGATTCACGAAAAGATTTTCAAGGCGCTCGGCGACACGCTGAACGCTGAAGACAAGGCGAAGATAAAGGAATCGATGGGCTCCGAAGCGCTCAAATCAATCATTCAGAATCAGTACCAGAAATTCCCCGAGAACGACGTTTACAAGGATTCCTCCTGGACATTCACAAGTGAGACGAATCTTTCCGTATTCCCCATCAAGAACATTCTCGGTTACAAACTGAAAGACATCAAGACAGACAAGACCACGCAAATCGAGATTGAAGCGACGCTTGGAATCGAGTTCATCGAGAAGGAAGCGAAACAGATGGGAATGACGATTAAACTGATGAACGAGGAAGCGGGCGGCAAGGGCATTGTGTTCTTCGACCTTAACAAAGGCTGTGTCGTGAAGAAGGAAACAAACACGAACATAAACATGGAACTTAAACTCACGGCGAAAGGCCAGACAGCGAATTCAAAGCAAACATTAAAAACCAACTTGATAGTAGAGTTGTTATAATAAATCAGATGAAAAACGTAGCAGTTATCGAGCATCCGCTTGTCGCGCATTACCTTACAATACTCCGTGACAGGCAGACGCCGAGTTCGGAATTCAAGCAGAGCATAGACAGGTTGTCGTATCTGCTGGCATCAATTTTCTACGCCGAACTTAAATCGGAAAAAGTCAACGTAATAACACCCTTGAAACCAGCAGCGGGCGAGAAGGTAAAACAGAGCGTAGTGCTTCTGCCGATACTTCGCGCGGGTCTCGGACTCACGAGGGGTTTCATCGACCTGTTCCCCGAGGCGAAGATAAGCCACATGGGGCTTTACAGGGACGAGGAATCGCTTAAGCCTATTAAATATTACTTCAAGTTTCCCGCGCTTAAGGATAAGAAAGACGCGAAGGTAATAGTTCTCGACCCGATGATAGCGACAGGAGGAAGCGTGATATTCACTATCGAATACCTGATGAACATGGGTTTCAGGGACATCAACGTGGTATCGCTTCTCTGCGCGCCCGAGGGGCTTAAGGCTATAGATAACAGGTTCGACGCGAAAGAGAAAAAATATTTCCGCTTGCTTACCTGCAGCATCGACGAGAAACTTAATGATAAGGGTTACATCGTTCCCGGACTTGGAGACGCGGGAGACAGAATATTCGGCACCATATAATTTTTAAGGAAGCGAATGCTGAGCAATTTCTATAAGAAGAAACTTGACGAACTAATCGGAAGCGCCAGGATAAGCCTTTCGTCGAAACGCGTAAACGACAAGTTGATTTCAAATGCTTTCCGTTTCGCGCTCGACGCGCACAAGAACGACAAGCGCGAATCAGGCGAACCTTATTTCACGCATCCGTATGAGGTTGCTCTCATTCTCGCGAAAGAAATCCCGATTGACGACACCACGATTGCAGCCGCGCTTCTTCACGACGTTGTAGAAGACACCAAGTTCACCATTAAGGACATCAAAGCGGAGTTCGGCGATACGGTCGCTGAAATTGTGGACGGCGCTACGCAGATTGAAGGACTCACTGAAAATTACGAACTCAAGCAGATTGAGTCGTACAAGAAGATGCTTCTCTCGATGACATCCGACCTGAGAGTTATGCTCATCAAGTTCGCGGACAGGCTTCACAACCTGAGAACACTCGAATTTCTTTCGAGCGCGAGGCAATTGCGTATGGCTCAGGAAACTCTCGACATCTACGCGCCCCTTGCTCACAGGTTCGGGCTTTCTATACTGAAGAGCGAACTCGAGGACCTTTCCTTCAAATACCTCAACAGGAAGGAATACGACAGAATCGCCGCGCACATAAAGGAAAAGAAACGCGAGCGCGAGAGGTTCCTGAAGAAATTCATAGAACCCATTAAAGCGGACCTTGATAAGGAGGACTTCAAGTACGAGATCTATTCGCGCGCAAAACACATATACAGCATTTATCAAAAACTTTTAAAAAGAGAAAAAGGATTCGAGGAGATTTACGACCTGCTCGCCGTGCGCGTTATACTCGACACGACTAACAAGTACGACTGCTACCTCGTTTACGGTATTGTCTCTCAGATTTACGTTCCGATTCCCGAAAGGTTCAGGAACTTCATTTCCGTACCGAAGCAGAACGGCTATCAGTCAATTCATACGACAGTTATGAGCAAGGAAGGACACCGCGTCGAAGTGCAGATTCGAACGAAAGAAATGCACGAGATTGCCGAGAAAGGCGTCGCCGCTCACTGGAAGTACAAGGAGAACTTCAACATCAACGACAGGAAAATCGAAGAGTGGATGAAGAACATACGCGAGACATTCGAGAACGCGGCAAAGGACGAACTCACGACGGGTCAGTTGATCGAGAACTTCAAACTCGAACTTTTCCAGAACGAAATTTACTGCTTCACTCCGAAGGGAGACCTGAAGATACTTCCTTCAGGAGCAACGCCTGTCGATTTCGCATTCGAGATACACACCGAAGTCGGAATGAGATGCATCGGCGCTAAGGTGAACGGGAAAATAGTTCCTCTCGACACGCATCTCAAGAGCGGCAATCAGGTTGAGATAATTACTTCGAAGACTCAGAAACCGAAACGCGACTGGGAAAAGTTCGTCGTGACGCCAAAGGCACGCGCTGACATAAAGCGTTACTTCAATTCCGAAAGAAGAAAACTAATCGCGGACGGCCGCGAACACTTCGAGAAGAAACTCAAGAAGCACAAACTTCACGTTAACGAAGATTCACTCCTGAAAGTCGTGCAGAGGATAAAATACAAAGACCTCCAGAAATTTTATTTTGAGATTGGCGCTGAACCTGATAAAGCAGATGAGGTTATTGAATTCCTCACGGACAAGACGAAACTTCAGCAGATTGAAGCGGCGTCTATGGAAGAAAGCGCCGCCGCCGCGGAAGCCCGCGAGCAGGAATCCGTTGACAGGTTCAGGAGAGAGACTCACGATACGACGAAGGAAATAACAATCGGTACGAACGGCGCGAAGACGAGCATTCAGGGAATCAAGTACAGTTACGCGAAGTGCTGCAATCCGATTCCGGGAGATGACGTTATCGGTTACGTAACTCAGACCGAAGGGATTAAAATTCACAGGAAAAACTGCAACAATATTATTAACCTTTACCTGCTCGAACCAGACAGGATAATCGAAATCAACTGGAGCGAAACGCAGGGCGGAGAGTTCATGGGCGGAATAAAGATTATCGGCGAGGACAAACCCGGTATTCTGAACGATGTAACTGAAACTCTCTCAAGAAACTTCAAACTTAACATAAAGAGCGTCAACATTCTGACGAAAGGCTCGATGTTCGAAGGCACACTTATAGTGGTTGTCGAAAATCTTTCTCAGTTGAATGCGGTAATCGATAAAATAAACACGCACGAAGGAATATTCAGCGCGGCGCGCGTCAATTAGTTTCGCAAATGACTACAGCCGTAGCGTATTCGTCCGTATGCGAAATTGAAATGTGAAACCTGTACTTGGAGTATTCGTTTTCAGCCAGATGATGTACATACGGCTTGCCTCTTTCATCGTTAAGTATTTCAATGTCTTTCCACCTGAAATCTTTCGAGATACCTGTTCCTATTGATTTCGAGTATGCTTCCTTAGACGCGAAGCGTCCCGCGAAATGCGGCTCCGGCTTTGCTTTGAAGGATTTGCAGTAAGCGATTTCCTTTTCGGTAAGTATCTTTTCGTAAAACTTATCGCCGAACTTTTCCATTATCGACTTGATTCTCTTTATGTCTATTATGTCTATGCCGACTCCGATTATCATAAAATTTGATTCTCCTTTTTCACGATGTTTATTAATTCGGTTATTGAGTTTATGTCGTAATCCGACCCGGGATGAACCGTGTCGAACGTATCGCCGTATCTTGCGAACACTGTTTTCATTCCAACTGCTTTCGCTCCGACGACGTCGCGTTCCGCCCAGTCCCCTATCATCAGGCATTCAGCCGCTTTCAGGTTCAGGCGTTCAAGCGCGAGATTGAAAGGTACGGGAGACGGCTTTCTTTCACCCGTATCGTCGAACGTAACAATGACGTCGAACAGATGATGGAAATTAAGGTAAGAAAGCCTCAGCCATGCTTCTTTCGAAGGGGCGTCCGATACAACGGCGAGTTTAATCCCCATCTTTATAAGTTCAATCAATGTAGGAAATACTCCGGGATACGGCTTTAGCGCCGCTTCGCGCGCCGTCCTGTATGCAACTATTCCCGCCGATATCATCTTGTTGTCAATCGCTCCGAACTCGTCAATCAGGAACTCATCGAACACCTGCTGGTATTCAATTCCTTCGCGCTTGTATATGGCTTCGATTTTCGACTTCGCTTCATCTTGCGAGAGTTTCAGCCCCGAATCTATCATAGCGATAACCGCCGCGTCTATCGCGCGCTCTTTCATCAGCATGAAATCAACGAGCGTGTTATCGAGATCAAATATTATTGCCTTAATCATTTTCCGAATTTTTTCGTTTTCAAAATATCACTTAACAGAAAAAACGAACCCGTAACGAGTATCATATCTTTTTCGCCCGCCTTCGACGCGGCGAACGCGTACGCTTCAGAAGCGTTTTTCTTTATTACGGTGCGGGATTTGTTCTTAACCGCTTTCATCAGCATTTCGGGTTCGGCGGAGCGTTTGTAACCGGGTTTAGTCAATATCAGAAATCCGTTCAACTTTTCCAATTCATTTATGCACTTTTTGTATTCCTTATCAGACATCATCCCGAATATTAAATATAGTTTACGGTACCTGTAAGCGCCGAGCGTTCGCTTTAAAAATCTAATGCCTTCGGTATTGTGTGATACGTCAAATACAACGAGCGGATTCGCCCCGAGTATTTTAAACCTGTAATCGAATCCGGTGTTTTCAGTAATGCTCTCAAACCCGCGCCGGAGTTCATTTTCCGTGAATAGTATTTTATGACTTGTAACGAGAGCGTCGAATACGCCGAACGCGGTCGCAAGATTGATTCTCTGGTAATCACCCGAAAGAGGAAGACGCAGATTTCGGAGCGAATAGTGTTCAGACTTCACGTCAAAGATCCGTGCGTCCGCTAAAGGTTCTCCCGCTCTGATTCTGACTTTTTTCTGCGTCTCTGTCAGCGTGGATTTCCTTTCTCTGCAGTACATCCTTATTTGTTTTATTGTTTCCGGTTTTAGTTTTCCGGTAACGCAGGGAACATTCTTCTTGATTATGCCCGCTTTTTCATATGCGATGTCTTTTAATGTGCCGCCGAGGTATTCCGTATGGTCAATCGATACGCTCGTAATTACGGAGACGAGAGGAGTGATTATGTTAGTCGAATCGAGTCTTCCTCCGAGACCGCATTCGATAACCGCTATGTCGACGCCGTTATCCGAAAAATACTTGAATGCCATAGCCGTCGTGACTTCGAAAAAACTCGGAATGATTTTTTCGATATCCCTGAAATACTTTTCCGTGAAAGAGACAACGTAATCTTTCGGAATCATTCTGCCGTTTACCCGTATTCTCTCGCGGAAGTCCTTTATATGCGGTGATGTGTAGAGCCCGGTACGAAATCCTTTTTCCGCAAGAACGGAACTTACCATCGAAGCGACCGAACCCTTGCCGTTCGTACCCGCGATGTGTATAGACCTGAAATTCTTATGCGGATTGCCGGTCAGGACAGAAAGTTTTTTTATGTTCTTTAAGTCGTACTTTATTCCGGAGCGCTCGAGGCCGAAGAGATAATTTATGCAGTTATTGTAATTCTTGAATTTCATCAAGGAAATTACAAAAAGGATGTTTCAACTTAAATTCATTTTCCCGTGAATTTCCGATAAAACCCGTTTGATGAAAGTTACGCAATACGCTTCCTGCGCATATTGAACTAATTAACAGAATGGACGAATTAAATTTGGATGAAAAATTTACAAGGAATTGAATTGAACTGACGGTATAAAACGAGTAACTTTAATGTTCAAATTTTCGGATTATTTCATACTTAGACAAAATATCGGTTAAAGGAGCGAGGGTGCATAACCTGAAGAATATCGACATAGACATTCCGAGGGACAAACTAATTGTTTTTACCGGGCTTTCGGGTTCGGGAAAATCATCGCTTGCATTCGACACTATTTACGCGGAAGGGCAGAGGCGTTTTCTCGAGACGCTGTCATCATACGCGCGCCAGTTCATAGGCGGAATCGAGCGTCCCGACGTTGACAAGATAGAAGGACTATCTCCGTCGATCTCGATAGAGCAGAAAACAATTTCCCATAATCCGCGTTCAACGGTTGGTACCGTTACGGAAATTTACGATTTTCTCAGGCTTCTTTTCGCGCGGTGCGGCACGCAGTACTCGCCCGACTCGGGGCTTGCAGTGACCAGACAATCGCTTGATCAGATTTTCGAACTCGTGATGAAAGATTTTGCGTACGCGAGGATTAACATACTCAGCCCGGTTATTAAAGGACGCAAGGGACATTACAGGGAACTGTTCGCGGAAATACTTTCCGACGGTTTTACAAGAGTACGCGTTGACGGAGAGATGACGGAAATCTCCGACGGGTTGAAACTTGACAGGTTCAAGATTCACGACATCGAAGTTGTAATCGACAGGCTTACCGTGAGCGAGAAATCGAGAATGAGAATTTACGATTCGATAGAAATGGGCTTGAGATACGGCGACGGAATGGTAATCATAAACTCCGGCGATACCGACAAACTCTTCAACGAAAAATTATCGGACCCCGTTACGGGAAGGAGTTTTTCCGAACCCGCGCCCAATTCGTTTTCCTTCAATTCTCCCTACGGCTGGTGCAAGGAGTGTTACGGTCACGGAGAGAAAAAACACATAGACGAGAATCTGATTTTTCCCGACAAGAATCTCTCATTCGCGCAGGGCGGTCTTGCACCAATAGGAAAACTGAAAAAATCATGGATTTCGTCTATCATTACCGGTGTTCTCAAGCATTATAACGTAACTATTGATACGCCCGTCAGGGAATATCCCGTTGAACTAATCGACGCCTTATTGACGGGTACGCACGAAAAAATTCATTATACTTACACGACGAGCACGACCGGAAAAACGTTCGAATACAATCAACGTTTCAACGGAATACTTAAATATATAGAACAGGTGTCAAGGGACACATCGTCTCAGTTGATACGCAACTGGGCGGAGAGTTTTATGAGCATCAATGTGTGCGGGTCCTGCGGCGGCGGAAGACTGAGGGAAGACGCGCTGTGGGTTAAAATTGACGGCAGGAACATACACGACATTACAAGAATGACAATTTCGGAAGTATATGATTATTTCGGAACGTTAAAGTTCGACGGAAATAAAGGACTTCTTGCCGCGCCGATTCTTAAAGAAATCAGAGAGCGTCTTTCATTCCTGATGAACGTCGGTCTTGAGTATCTTACGCTGGACAGGAGTTCCAGGTCGCTCTCGGGCGGAGAGGCTCAGAGAATCAGACTCGCGACGCAAATCGGCTCCCAGTTGACGGGAGTGCTTTATATTCTCGACGAACCGTCCATTGGCCTGCACCAGAGAGACAACATAAGGCTGATAAAATCGCTGAAACACCTTAGAGACATAGGCAATACCGTGATTGTAGTTGAGCACGACAAGGAAATGATTGAATCGTCCGACTTCGTAGTCGACCTCGGTCCAAAGGCGGGCGAGCACGGAGGAGAAGTAGTTTCAACAGGAAGACCGGATAAACTGTCGGGCAACTCGATAACTGCCGAATACCTAAGGGGCAAGAGGACGATACACGTTCCCGAAAAGCGCAGAGCGGGAAACGGAAAAGCAATTCGATTGAAAGGCGCAGGCGGAAACAATCTCAAGAAAGTAAACCTGAACATACCGCTGGGTAAATTAATCTGCATTACCGGCGTAAGCGGTTCAGGAAAGTCAACGCTGATAAATGACACTCTTTTCCGGATTCTTTCGAAACATTTGATGCGCGGTCTCGAAAAACCGCTTCCGTATTCCTCAATCGAGGGACTTACTAACAAGAAGGACGGAAGAACCGAAAGAATAATCGATAAAGTGATTGAGATTGACCAGGCGCCTATTGGCCGCACACCGAGAAGCAATCCTGCGACGTACACAGGTTTGTTCACGCACATTCGCGACATCTTCGCCTCACTGCCGGAATCGAAAATCCGCGGATACAAGGTGGGGAGATTTTCATTTAACGTCAAAGGCGGACGGTGCGACGAATGTGAGGGAGACGGATTAAAGAAAATTGAAATGAATTTTCTGCCCGACGTTTACGTAACCTGCGATTCCTGCAAGGGTAAAAGATACAACCCCGAAACGCTGAGCGTGACTTACAAGAATAAATCTATTTCCGACGTGCTTGAGATGACTGTTGAGGACGCGGTTGACTTTTTCGAGGCATTTCCTTCCCTGAAAAGGAAACTTAAAACCCTTCACGACGTTGGACTCGGTTACATAAGACTCGGACAGCAGGCAACTACACTGTCGGGAGGAGAGGCGCAGCGCGTTAAACTGGCGACTGAATTGTCGAAAGTGCAAACGGGAAGGACGATATACATACTCGACGAGCCGACAACAGGACTGCATTTCGAGGATATCAACATGCTTCTTAAAGTACTGAACAAACTCGTTGACAAGGGCAATACGGTGATTATAATCGAGCACAATCTCGACGTGATAAAATCCGCAGACTGGATAATTGACCTTGGACCCGAGGGAGGAAACAGGGGAGGTGAAATAATCGCGGAAGGCACACCGGAAGACATCTCGGAAAAATTCGGAGGTGTTTCATATACGGCGAAATTCCTTAAAGACGTTCTGACAACAAAGAAGTGAGCTATTGGTCGGTATCGGTGAAGCCGAAACGGAGTTTATCCTTCTTGAAAACAGGTTTGTCCCCGCTGTCCTTTTTAGTCTGACTTTCCTTTTTATCCTGCTTGTTTCCTATGAATTTCATTTCATCAACGTTCTTTCCCGAATCCGCAACCCCGCCCACGTCATCGAAGAAAATTTTCTTCTTCGGTATTTCATAATCCGGATTATTCTTCAGGCTGCTTTCGGACGACGAGAAAAGGACGTTATCGTACATCACTATTCCTTCATTGATGTTAGAAATTTCCTCGACGCTGAAGTCGTTGCTGAAAACATCGTCGTCGCCTTCGACAGTATTAATGGGCGTTACGTTTTTCTTTGTCGCTACCACCCTGAATTCGCTTTCCGATATCACGCTGTTGTCTTTCAGTGACGAAAACCTGCTTTCCTCGGGACCCGTGGTTATAATAATCTTGCGCTCTTCCTTTCCTCCTGTCGAGAGTTCCTTAATACGTTTTCTCATCAGGTATTTTTCCTTGAACTCATAGTACTTCCCGATTTCGATTATTTTCTTCGTCAGGGCGGAAGTGTTCGTTTTCATCGTATCGATGTCGAAAAGTTTGCTCCTGTAATCGCGCCTTATTACATTTCCTTTTATTATAATATCTGAAATATCCTTGGAGTCGAGGTTCTCGATGATGTGTTCGGCGACTTTTTCAGATGAAACGTCGGGCGATAGGAAATAATTACGCAGGTCAGAAACGTCAAACATTATCAAATTGGCAATCTTGTTCTTTTCAATCGAACCGTGTGTTTCGGAAACGTCGAACATTCTCGCGGGATTGACGACCGCCATTTTGAGAAGCGACCTGTAAGACAAATTCCCTTTCTTTGCGAGGTGCGAGCAGAGTTTGATTTCCGATATTATTGATGTTCCGAGATAACCCGTTCCGAAACTGACGTTGAGTCCGTATTTAAGCAACTCGAAACTTTCCAGTTTCTTTTCTCCCAGTTTCACGATATCGCTCGGACAGAGAATTATGTTAACCTTCTTATCTGAGAGGTAATCAAGTTCGTCCTTTTGTATGTTAACCGGGTTGGAGAATATCAGCCGTCCGTCGAGAAAATCATTCTCGCCGAGAACTTTGAAAAGCGATTTCGAGAAAGTTCTCCTTATGTGCTCCTGACCGCTGCTTTTTTTAAGTATGTCGAAATAAATTTTCCGCCTGCCTTCTTTAAGCGCCTTCGCCGCGGATGTAAGGGAATAGTTTGTAATCTCCTCGTCATCCGTCATTCCGATACAGTGGAATTTCTTTATCTCGTTAAGATACCTGCTGAAAGCCTCGCTGAAAGAGGTCATTATGATATCCTGAACGATAAGGAAATTGTACTTGTGGAATTCCTGAAGAAAATCCTTCGACAGATATCCCGAAGTTTCGTTAAGAAAAAGTTCGCCGTTAGAGAGCGCCCTGAAGTAACTGAACGTTATTAGATTCTTAAGGTCCTGCTTGTTTTCCGAACTCGTAAAATATTTATCAAGCAAAGAAAGCGAAAGGTTATCCGGCAGTTTATCGTAATTTATTCTCTCGAAGAACACGCCGCTGAGCGCGTACGACGAATTGATGTTCGAGTTGAAAAGCGCGGGAATAATAATCTTATCCTTCGCGTCAATAATGTTCACGCCGGGATACTTCGTGTATATCGTTCTGTCCGATACCAGATCGTTGTAATAATCTATCTGATGAATAATGTTATTCTTAATTACAATATTATAATACCCGACATTGTCGTCCTTGTCAAAAGTGAGAACAAGCGCGTTTTTAAGTATTAAATATCTGTCCATTAAGCGTTTTTATAAATCTTCTATAATATATTCTTCGTCGATTAAAAATTCACTGTCATACAGAGTATTCTTTCCCGCTTTAAATACCGCGTACTGAAATCCTCCGCGAACGCTGAAAGCGCCGTATTCGCCCTTGTTGTTCAGCGCGATGAATCCGACCTGAAAAAGATGGTCGCGGTTTTTGCTCGAGAGCAGGTTTAGTTTGACCACTCTTTCAACGGCAACCCTGCAGGCTTCTTTCGGACTCAATCCCATTCTCATCATTTCAACAATTAAAAAACTGCCGCAGGCGCGAATGCATTCTTCGCCCCGTCCCGTTGACGCGGCGCCTCCCACCTCTCCGTCAACGTAGAGTCCCGAGCCAATCATCGGCGAGTCACCTACTCTGCCGTGGAGTTTCCAGGCCATTCCGCTTGTAGTGCACGAAGCCGAAACGTGTCCGTTCTTATCCAGCGCTACCATTCCGATTGTATCGTGATTACCGTCGGCGTTGATGTCCTTTTTTATCTTCAGAACAAAATCATCCGTATGAATTTCTTCAGGTTTTGTTATACCCGAGGCTTTCCATTCGTTGTATCGCTTTAAAGAGTTCTCAGTCATTAAATTTCCCGGCTTAAATCCGTTTTTAATCGCGTAATCGTAAGCCCCGTCGCCGGCGAGAACCATGTGCTCGGTATTTTCCAGAATGAGCCTCGCGAGGCTTATCGGATTTTTAATGTTCTCCACGCAAATAACGGAACCGACTCTCGCTTTCCAGTCCATTATCGCAGCGTCAAGTGTTACTCTTCCGTCCGCATCAGGCAAACCTCCGTATCCGACGCTCAGAACCGCGGGGTCGTCTTCCGAGACTCTGACTCCCTGTTCCGCCGCGTCGAGAGAGTTGCCGCCGTTTTTCATGATTTCGTAAGCGGCTTTATTTGCATCCAAACCGTGTTTCCAGGTCGATATGACAATTGGTTTCATTTTATCTTTACGTCTTTTCTTGTAGTAATTTTAATGTTTGAAGTTTCCCCTTCTATAATCTTCACCTTGAATCCGGCTTTCTCCATAAGTGACGCCTCGTCAGTGCAGGTATAATTTCCCCGGAAAGCAAGTTCGAAGGCTTTCATAAGTTTATCGTACCTGAATACCTGCGGCGTCTGCACGCTTCTCAGTGTTTCCCTGTCGATGGTATCACGGACGTATCCTTTCCTGTCTATACGTTTTATTGTATCATGAAGTTCAAGTCCGGGAATGACACAATCCTCGCGCTTCGAGGCGGAAATGAGCCTGTCAATCAGTTTGCTTGAAACGAAGGGTCTGACCGCGTCGTGTATTATTATTCTGTCCGTGTTTTTGCATATAATCTTGAGAAGAGACCTGTAAACCGATTCCTGCCGGGTTGCACCCCCACGGGAAACGACGAGCGGTTTTACCGAACCTGAAAGTTTATCGAGAAAACTTTTTTTCCGAAGGTAATCCGGATGTAATGAGAGATAAATCGAATTAACCTTCTTGCAGGATAAAAATTTATCGAGAGTATGGAAAAGTATTTCCCTGTTACCGAATTTATGAAATTGTTTCGGGATTCCTGAACCGAACCTGACGCCGGAACCCGAAGCAGGAATAACGACGAAAAACTCCATCGGATAAAATTAATTTTTAAACAACCATCATCGCGTCGCCGTAAGCCAGGAACTTGTAATTTTCCTTTATCGCTTTCTTGTACGCCTTCATCACGTCGTCTCTTTCAGCGAGCGAGCAGACGAGCATCAGCATCGTGCTTTGCGGCAAGTGGAAATTGGTTATGAGTTTGTTGACGATGCTGAGAGTCTGGGGCGGATGTATGAATTTATCCGTCCATCCTCTGCTCGGTCTTACGTTCTTGCCCGTGATAACGCTCGATTCAAGCGCTCTCGTAACCGACGTCCCGACAGCAATGACGTTCTTTCTTTTGTTAATGGAATTATTTATTAAATCGCTGTTTTCTTTTGAAATTTCGTAAAACTCAGAATCCATCCGGTGTTTGGAAAGGTCCTCGACTTCAACCAGCCTAAACATTCCCAACCCGAGATGCAGAGTGACGTAAGCGATATTTACCTTCTTCTGATGAATTTTCTTCAGAAGTTCTTTCGTGAAATGAAGTCCCGCAGCAGGCGCCGCTACCGAACCCACGTTCCTGGCGAACACCGTCTGATACATTTCCTTATCCTTATCCGTGGGCTCTCTTTTTATGTAATAAGGAAGCGGAGTCTTTCCGAGTTTGTCAATGTGTTTCCTGAAATCGTCCTTTACGTTAAACCTGACAATTCTTCCCCGCGAAGTCGTGTTGTCAATAACTTCGCAGAAAACGTTCTTATTGAAAAATATCCTGTTGCCTATCCTGACCTTTCTTGCAGGGTCAACAACAACGTCCCAGATGTTCTCGGTTTCAGATAACTGCCGTAGAAGAAATACTTCAATCTTTGCCTTTGTTTTTTCCTTGTTGCCGTAAAGTCTTGCGGGAAAAACCTTTGTATCGTTGAGAACAAGCACGTCTCCTTCGCTCATGAAATCAATTACATTCTTGAATTTCATCGTGCGGATTTCGCCCGTGTCTTTCGAGAGCACCATTAGTTTACAGTTGTCTCTCGGCGATTTAGGGCTTTTGGCGACCGCGTTTTTTGGAAAAGTGTATTTAAACTGGGATAGTTTCATTATTTTACTTTAAGTTTTTAAATGCTTTTTTGCCCGGGAAGACGGCTTTCGAGCCGAGTTCCTCTTCAATTCTTAACAACTGATTGTATTTGGCAATTCTGTCTGTTCTTGAAGCCGAGCCTGTTTTAATCTGTCCCGCATTCGTCGCGACTGCAACATCAGCAATAATCGAATCTTCCGTTTCGCCGCTTCTGTGGCTTATAACGGTAGTGTAGCAGTTTTGCTTAGCGAGATTAATGCAGTCAACTGTTTCGGAAATCGTGCCTATCTGATTTAACTTAATCAGTATCGAATTAGCGACGGATTTCCTGATGCCTTCGGCGAGAATTTTCGGGTTAGTAACGAAAACATCGTCGCCGACGAGTTGTATTTTCTCCCCTAATTCTTTCGTTAAATTTTTCCAACCCGTCCAGTCGTTTTCCGACAGTCCGTCTTCAATCGATATTATCGGATATTTCTTCACGAGACCCGCATACAGTTTCACCATTTCGCCTGATGATTTTGAGGGAAGTCCCGATTTAAAGAACACGTATTTTGACTTCTTTCCGTTTTCGCCTTTTTCGTACATTTCGCTCGCCGCTACGTCGAGAGCAAGGTAAACGTCCGAACCCGGCTTGTATCCTGCATTAACGATTGAAGTCATTATTACGTCGAGAGCCTCTTCGTTTGATTTGAGATTCGGAGCGAATCCGCCTTCATCACCGACGGAAGTATTATAATTTTGTTTCTTAAGCACGCTCTTTAATGAATGGAACACTTCGACGCCGCATCTGAGAGCGTCGGAAAACTTTGAGAATCCGGCAGGGACAATCATGAACTCCTGAAAATCAACGGTGTTATCCGCGTGCTTGCCTCCGTTAAGTATGTTCATCATCGGAACGGGAAGCGTAACCGAATCAAAATCGCCGAGATACCTGTACAGCGGTAATTTCGAGTATGCCGCGCTCGCTTTCGCTGCCGCCATCGAGACGCCAAGAATTGCATTGGCTCCGAGTTTCGATTTGAATTCGGTACCGTCGAGCGAAATAAGTTCGTCATCGAGTTCTCTTTGTTTGAACGAATTGAAACCTGTCATTTTCTTCGCTATGACGTTGTTAACGTTATTAACGGCTTTCATTACGCCTTTTCCGAGGAATCTCTTCTTATCGCCGTCGCGCAGTTCAACCGCTTCCCTCTCTCCCGTGGACGCGCCCGACGGAACAATTGCTCTTCCGAGCGTTTCGTCCGACAGCAAAACATCAACCTCAACGGTCGGATTTCCTCTTGAATCTAAAACCTCTCTGGCGTGTATTTTTTTAATTTCAGGCATTTTCTCGTTGTTTTTACGGATTTTGAAAGTTTTAATATAAACCCTAAAACAA
>DATMXZ010000403.1:0-15511 GCA_035561235.1 Ignavibacteria bacterium | reverse complement strand
GCATATTTCCTATTCGCATTTCAATACATAATAAAACTGAAAGGGGACTAAAATGAGAAAAACATTCTCTCTTTTGCTTATTCTGTTCTTTTTCTGTTCAAGTGTCAGTTTATATTCGCAGTGGGTCGCGTCGGGAACGGTAACAATATCGGGTTCGTATCCAAGCGTATCCGTGGTAAGCCCTACCGTCGCCTGGATTGTCGGCGGCTCTAACAGCCCGGTTATATACAGAACGACAGACGGAGGAACAACCTGGACGTCGGTGCCGACGACAGGGCTTCCGGTTAAAGCGCTTATGTGCGTCTGGGCTCTCAGCGATCAGATAGCGTATGTCGGAGACGGCGGAGACGCGCAGGGAACAACCGGCGGCGATGCAGCGGTTTCCGTCACGACAAACGGCGGAACAAGTTGGACACAATTATTCAACACGGGCGGCTCCGCAGGATTCTTCAACGGCATAGTATTTTCGCGCCTGAATCCGAATTACGGTTTCGCGGAAAGCGACCCGTCCGCAGGCACGGGTAATCCTTACTACGTGCAAAAAACTACAAACGGCGGCGCGAACTGGACGCTGATAAATCCTCCGGGCATTCCGGGCAATGCCTCGGCTCAGAATTCTCTGTGCATGATAGACGACCAGTTCTTCGGTTTCGGGTTGAATTCGTCGGCCGTTGTTTACCTCACCAGCAACGGAGGCACGAACTGGTTTAACAGCGTGCTAAACCTTACCGGCACATCCTTGTTCACGAGCGCTCTGGCTTTCAGCGACAACAAGCAAATCGGCGTCGCGGCTTTGAGCACTTCGCATCCGAGTATTTCAAGAAGCACGAACGGCGGAGTGACCTGGGCTGCAATCAATCTCGGCGGAAGCGGTTCTACAACCAACAGCGCCCTTAAATGGATTAACGGAACGAATACCGTGTTTTTTCTCGGACAGGTTTCAACCGCCTCGAAATTTTATATGAGTACGAATGCCGGACAGAACTGGACCGCGATGACATCCGCGGGCTCTAATTTCTTCCACTTCGATTTCGTAAGAGTGGGAACTACCGTTACGGGCTTCGCGACTTGCGTAGGCGGCGCGATTTATAAATTAACGCAGACAGTAACGCTCGTAAAACCGGAAAATAATGTTGTACCGGCAGAGTACAAACTTGAGCAAAACTATCCGAATCCTTTCAACCCGTCAACCACAATCTCGTTCTCAATTCCAAGGAAGGAATTCGTTACACTTAAGGTTTACAACGCCGCGGGTAAAGAAGTCGCTTCCCTCGTGAATAAAAAACTTGATGCGGGCGGGTATAACGAAAGATTTATCGCGACAAAGGATATTTCATCGGGAGTTTATTTCTATAAACTGACGGCGGGTAATTTCACGGACACGAAAAAATTTATTCTGCTGAAATAATTTCGTTATCGCAGCAGTCAAAAAATTAATTCTTCATATAAACGCGGATACGCCATAAATCCGCGTTTTTTAACGCTTGCATACTCATTTCATATTCTTTATTCATTTTCCTTTTTGAACGTGAATGTTTTATATATTTGTTTTAATTTTGACGGAAGTTGATACGGTCTTCTCTCCCCGGCTCAATTTTCCATAATTTTGTTTTTATAATTTATTACAAATAATGAATCCATTTTACCGTTATTTTTTGCTTCTCGCATTCGTGGCTGGAATTAATTTCAACCTTCCGGCTCAAAACGTTTCGTATTGGAGCGATGCCGATGCAAGCGACATTCATACAACCGGCAGGCGCGCGATTTTTCCGGATAAGTTCAGGAGCCTGACGCTGAACATACCCGTGATTACAAAAATTTTATCTGAAGCGCCTCACGACGATAAGGTGCAGGTAAAATACTCGAACACAATCGTGTCCCTTCCTCTTCCTGACGGAAAATTCGGAAGGTTCAGAATCGTAGATTCACCCGTCATGGAAAAGGGACTCGCGGATAAATTTCCCGATATAAGAACTTTTTCGGGACAGGGAATAGACGACCCCTTCGCGACCGCTAAACTTGATATCACACCGCTTGGATTCCACGCGATGATTCTGTCCGTAAGCGGCTCGGTGTTTATAGATCCATTCGCGATTGGTGACACGTATAACTATATAAGTTATTATAAAAAAGATTTCAATCCCGCGGGAAAAGAATTTGAATGCAGGATGATGAACGATATAAGAGAACAGGGAAATTTTAAAAACCGGACTTTCCGCGTGCTCCAGGAAGGCGAGTTGAAAACATACAGGATTGCTATTGCGACCACGGGCGAATACGCGCTTTATTTCGGCGGTACGGTTCCGGGCGCGCTTGCCGCGGTCGTCACTTCCCTTAACAGGGTTGACGGCGTGTATGAGCGCGAAGTGTCCGTGAGGATGATTCTTGTCTCGAACAACAACCTTTTAATTTTTACGAACGCTTCTACAGATCCATACACGAACAACAACGGGGAGGCAATGCTCGGACAGAACCAGACAACGATTGACAACATAATCGGTTCGGGAAATTATGACATAGGACACGTATTCAGTACGGGCGGCGGCGGTATTGCTCAGTTGGGCTGTGTATGCGTCGCGGGATTGAAAGCGCAGGGGGTAACGGGTAGTAACGCGCCGGTCGGCGACCCGTTTGATATTGATTATGTCGCGCACGAAATGGGACACCAGTTCGGAGGAAATCATACTTTCAACTGCGTAAGCAGCAGTTGCGGCGGCGGAAACAGGGTTGCGGGAGCCGCCTACGAGCCGGGCAGCGGCTCAACTATTATGGCTTATGCGGGAATATGTCCGCCAAACAATTTGCAGAACCATAGCGACGCCTACTTTCATACGAAAAGCCTTGACGAAATTTTAATGTTTACGAATTCAGGTTCAGGCAATACCTGTCCCGTTGTAACTGTTACGGGAAACCATAATCCCGTTGTTGATCCCGGCCTTGGAGGCAACACTATACCCGTTTCTACTCCGTTTACAATTACGGGCAGCGCGACGGATGCTGATAACGATACTCTTACTTATTGCTGGGAAGAATACGATTTAGGTCCGGCAGGAAACTGGAACGCGCCTGTTTTAAATGCCCCGATATTCAGGTCATTCAACCCCGTTGCGTCGCCTTCAAGAACGTTTCCCAAACAATCGAGTTTATTGAACAACGTGCAGAATATAGGCGAGTTTATGCCGAATTATACAAGAAGTCTTTCGTTTTGCCTGCTTGTCAGGGACAATAAATCAGGCGGCGGCGGCGTGGGCTTCGGATTTATGTCTATTGAAGTAACCGCATCAGCGGGACCGTTTCTTGTTACTTCACCCAATACTGCTGTCGTTTGGAATCCTAATACGCCAAAGATAATTACCTGGGACGTAGCGAATACGACAGCCGCGCCCGTTAACTGCGCGAACGTGAACATAAAATTATCCACTGACGGAGGAGTATCTTTCCCGACTGTGCTAAAGGCAAATACACCGAACGATGGAACGGAATCGGTTACGTTTCCTGTGATTGAAACAACAACGGCCAGAATCAAAGTGGAAGCCGCTGATAATATTTTCTTCGATATTTCAAACGTGAATTTCACTCTCTCGACTGCAATAGGAATCGGCAGCATTGAGTCTGAACCTTACAAATTCGACCTTGCGCAAAATTATCCTAATCCGTTCAATCCTTCTACAATAATAAATTTTACGATTCCGCAAAAATCTAATGTCACGCTGCAGGTGTACGATTTGACCGGAAAACTTGTCGGCACGCTTATAAATAATGAAATTAGAACAGAAGGAAAATACGGCGTGGAATTCGACGGCAGCCGTCTCGCCAGCGGAGTCTATATTTATAAACTGTCAGCGGGCAAAAACGTCGAAACAAAGAAAATGATTCTTGTAAAGTAAATGCATATTTTCAAAGTTTGTGATTTTATTGTCGCGAATTGACAAAAACATGAACAGAATTTCACAGGAACAAAGTCCCGGATTTCAAAACCGGGACTTTCTGTTTAATACCGCTTATCGATTAATGAAGACTTCTTTCTCCTCCTTTCCCTCTTGATTATATAAAAGACTCTTTTTATATTTCGTCAAATAACGAAACATCTATGCTTGACGAACTCGAAAAAATATTCAAAGCCCTTTCCGATAAAAACAGAATCCGGATACTAAAAATGCTCCAGAAAAAACCTTTATGCGTTTGCGAGATACGGGAAGTGCTTAAACTTGCCGTCTCAACCGTTTCAAAACACCTGAGCATTCTTCGTGAAGCGGGTTTAATAAACGATTGGAAGGAAGGGAAATGGATAAATTACAGATTAAACCCGCAGCCGTCGCATATGGCGTCGAACGCGCTCTTGTTCGTGCAACTTCAGATTGAAGATGACGAAACAATAAAAAAAGACAGAAAAATTACGTGCTGCGTGGACAGAAATGTTTTATGCTGCAAAAACTGAAACAATCATTTCGTTAAAACGTAAAATGAAATGACTTTCAAAAATTTAAAACCACTACTATGAAAAACCCCGAAGAAATAAAGGAAATCGTAAAGGAAAAATACGCCGACATAGCCAAACAATCAAAGACCGTGAACGAAGCGTCCTGCTGCGGAGTTGGAAGTTGCACGGGTGTGGACTACACCGTTTTCTCCGAAGATTATTCTAAACTCAAAGGTTATAACCCTGACGCGGACCTTGGTCTTGGATGCGGACTGCCTACGGAGTTCGCTCTCATAAAAGAAGGCGATACGGTTATTGACCTCGGCTCGGGAGCGGGCAATGACGCTTTCGTGGCGCGTGCAATCACGGGCGATAAAGGAAAAGTTATAGGTATAGATTTTACTGATGAGATGATACGAAAATCGAGGGAGAACGCGGAAAAACTCGGATTTAATAACGTCGAGTTCAGATACGGCGATATAGAGAAAATGCCGGTTACGGCAAACAAAGCGGATGTCATAATTAGCAACTGCGTTCTGAACCTCGTTCCCGACAAGGAGAAAGCGTTTAAAGAAATATACAGGGCGCTTAAGCCCGGAGGACATTTTTCTGTCTCCGACATAGTTGCGACCGGAGAACTTCCAAAATCAATTAAATCCGGCGCGGAACTGTATGCAGGATGTGTTTCGGGCGCGATTATAAAAGAGGAATACCTCGGAATTATTGAGGACACCGGTTTCGTAAATCTGAACATACTGAAAGAAAGAATAATTGATATTCCTGACGATATTTATCTAAAGTTCATTTCGAAGGAAGAACTCGACGACTTTAAAAAATCGAACGTCAAACTCGTCAGCATAAACGTGTACGCGGATAAACCCGCAGAACCCTGCTGCAGCCCGAAAGGAGGCTGCTGTTGATATCGAAGCAAAAAGTTCTTTTTGTCTGCATTCATAACAGCGCAAGGAGCCAGATGGCGGAAACATTTTTAAACGCTTTCGGCGGAGAGATTTTCTCCGCCGAGAGCGCCGGACTAGAACCGGGCAGGTTAAATCCCCTCGTAGTTAAATCAATGTCCGAAATCGGATTCAATATTTCCGGAAACAAGACTGAAGACGTATTCGAATTCTACAAGAGCGGAAAAAAATACGATTACGTGATAACGGTTTGTGATGAAGCCTCGGGACAGAGATGCCCGATTTTCCCCGGCGCGCTGAAAACGCTTCACTGGTCGTTTGAAGACCCGTCTTCATTTACCGGAACGGAAGAAGAAATATTGAATAAAATTGCGAATGTTCGCGATGCAATTAAGTCCAAAGTAACCAAATTCATAAAAACTTTAAATTCTCAGTAATGGTCGAGGTAAAAGTTCTCGGAAGCGGCTGCGCGCGGTGCAAGGAACTCGAAAAGATGTGTTTTAACGTTGCCGTCGATAACAACATTGATGCCGATATACAAAAAATCTCCGACCTGAAGGAAATAATGTCATACGGTATTATGCAGACACCGGGTCTGGTGATTAACGGGAAAGTAAAACTCGCGGGTAAGTTACCGACCGCGCCGACTCTTCTGCACTGGATGCAGGAGGGATAATAATTGTAGAAAGCATAAGCGGATGAAGATTAACAGAAACAAAATATGGTTTGTAGTAATTTTGGCTGCCCTCTGGTTTTTAATTTATTTTAATCTTGAGAAACTGACCGGGCTTTTATTCGGCATTACAGGTCTGTCGTCAATAAATGATGGTTATGCGCGGTCAATAGAATTTTTTATTTATGAAGTCCCGAAAGTGCTGCTGCTTCTCACGCTAATCGTATTTGTAATGGGAATAATACGGACCTTTTTTTCACCCGAAAAAACCCGCGCCGTCCTCGAGAAAAAATCACTCTTTCTGGGAAACGTGCTTGCGTCCGTTCTCGGAATATTCACTCCGTTCTGTTCGTGCTCGGCTGTGCCTCTGTTTATCGGATTTGTCGAAGCGGGTATCCCGCTTGGTGTAACGCTTTCCTTCCTTATTGCAGCGCCGATGATTAATGAAGTCGCTGTGATTTTGTTGTTCGGGCTTTTCGGATGGCAGACCGCGGTTATTTACGTATCCACGGGTTTAATAATCGCTATAGTGTCGGGATACATAATCGGGAAATTGAACTTGGAAAGATTTGTAGAAGAGTGGGTTTATGAAATCAAGAGCGGCAGGACTGATGCGGAAGAGGAAAAAATTACGTTTGATGACAGAATTGAAAGCGGTTACGCCGCGGTGAAAGACATTGTCAGTAAAGTATGGCTGTACATCGTAATAGGCGTGGGCATCGGTTCGCTTGCGCACGGTTACGTTCCCGAAGATTTTATGGCGGGCATTATGGGAAAATCGGCTTGGTGGTCTGTTCCGCTGTCCGTGCTTATAGGAATACCGCTGTATTCGAACGCCGCGGGAATTATACCAATCGTGTCCGTTCTCATTGAAAAAGGCGCTTCGCTCGGTACCGCGCTTGCCTTTATGATGGCAGTGATAGGTCTTTCTCTTCCCGAAGCAATCATACTTAAAAAAGTTTTAAAACTTCCGATGATATTTATTTTCTTCGGAATCGTCGGAGCAGGCATTATGATTATAGGATATATCTTTAATATAATTTATTAAATGGAAAAACTTGCAAAGAGACTGTCTTTTCTTGACAGATATTTGACGCTCTGGATATTTGCGGCAATGCTTGCCGCGGTGCTGACGGGCTATTTATTTCCGGGAATAGTAAGTTTCTGGGATTCGTTTCAATCCGGAACGACAAACGTACCGATAGCAGTCGGTCTGATATTAATGATGTATCCGCCGCTCGCGAAAGTAAGGTATGAAGACCTAGGCAAGGTTTTTAAGAATTTCAAGGTGCTCGCGCTGTCTCTCGTTCAGAACTGGATTATCGGTCCGCTGCTTATGTTTTTCCTCGCGGTAATTTTTCTTCAGGATTATCCGCACTACATGGCGGGTCTGATATTGATAGGTCTGGCAAGATGCATTGCGATGGTTATTGTCTGGAACGAACTCGCGAAAGGCGATACGGAATACGCGGCGGGTCTGGTTGCTTTCAATTCGGTATTTCAGGTGCTGTTCTTTTCCGTTTACGCTTATGTTTTTCTTACGGTACTGCCCGGTTTCTTCGGGTTGACATCGTTTGCCGTTAACATCACGATGGGCCAGATTGCGGAGAGCGTTTTCATCTACCTCGGCATTCCCTTCATCGCGGGAATCCTGACGAGATTAGTGCTCGTAAAACTCAAAGGCAAAGACTGGTATCACGAAAAATTCATTCCTAAAATCAGCCCTGTAACACTCATAGCGCTTTTGTTCACGATATTCGTGATGTTTTCTTTTAAAGGAGAAATGATTATTAAAATACCGACGGACGCCGTGCGCATCGCTATACCGTTAATAATTTATTTTGTCCTTATGTTTTTCGTCTCGTTCTTTATGGGAAGAAAAATAGGCGCCGATTATTCGAAAACCGCGACGCTTTCCTTTACCGCGGCGAGCAATAACTTTGAACTCGCGATAGCGGTAGCCGTGGCGGTTTTCACGATTAATTCGGGCGAGGCATTCGCGGCGGTGATAGGACCGCTCGTCGAAGTTCCCGTCTTAATCAGTCTCGTTAATGTGGCTTTATGGATGCAGAAAAAATATTTCGGCAAATCCGAAAAAGGTGACATCAAAAATCCGGATTTGTGTCCTTAATAAAAATATGAAACATTTACCTTTATTTCTGTTGATTGGTCTGTTGTTCTTTTCGTGCGGAACGAACGACAAAACGCCTGACGCTGAAGAAAATTATTCGGTTTTCTACTTTCATCCTACTGCAAGGTGCGAAAGTTGTATAAACATTGAGAATTTCACGAAAGAACTCATCGAATCGAAGTATTCGAAACCGCCGGTTGTTGTATTTACGGCATATAACATAGAGGATAAGGAGAATGAGCATTTCAGAAAGGATTACGGATTGAAATTCAGTTCCGTGGTGCTTTCAAAGCGCAAGAACGGAAAAGAGGAAAAATTCAAACTGCTTGACAGCGTATGGACGTACAGCGGCGACAAAGACGGATTTATCAGATACGCGGATTCTGAAATTCAAAATTTCATTAAATGATAATAAAAATACTCGGCGGCGGATGCAGCAGGTGCGACAAATTATTCAAACGAGTCGGCGTAGTCGTTTCAAAAAACAATATTAAAGCCGAAGTTTTGAAAGTTGACGACATAAGAGAATGCGCAAGACACGGAATACTGATGACACCCGCGCTCGTGATAAACGAAAAACTTGTTTGCTCTATAAATGTTCCTTCTGAAAAAGACATCTTAAAATATATCAATGAAAATTCTTAAAAACAAAATCATGAAAATTCAAATAGCCGTATTGCTTCTGGCGGTCTTTACACTGATTTCCTGCAAGAAGAGCAACACGGAAAGCACTCATGACGCGGGCGGGGTTTCGGGAAAAGATTCCGTCAAGCATAAAATCGAATTCGTCGAACTCGGTTCCGTGAACTGCATTCCCTGCAAGAAAATGCAGCCTGTTATGAAATCAATTGAAGAAAAATACAAGGGTCTCGTCAAGGTCACTTTTCACGATGTGTGGAAGGACGAAGCGCCCGCGAAAAAATACGGAATTGACCTCATACCAACGCAGGTATTTCTTGACGCGAACGGAAAAGAAATAATGCGCCATCAGGGATTTTATGCCGAAGAAGAGATAGACAAATTCTTGCAGTCGCAGGGAGTAAACATACCACAATAATATGATAGAAGATATTTTTTCGTTCTTAAGTACTGCATTATCGGGCAATGCCGCGTTAGCGGTCCTCGCTTCTTTCGGCTGGGGTATTTTATCCGTACTGTTAAGCCCGTGCCATTTGTCCAGCATTCCTCTGATAATCGGGTTCATTAACACTCAGGGAAAAATAACGTTAAGAAGAACTTTTTATTTGTCTCTCGTTTTCGCTTCCGGGATTTTAATAACAATCGCATTAATAGGGCTCATAACGGCAATGCTCGGCAGGCTTATGGGAAACGTGGGGTCTGCGGGCAATTACATAGTCGCGGCTGTGTTTTTCGTCGTCGGTCTTTATCTTATGGATTTAATTAAACTTCCCTGGGACGGCGCGTCTATGAAATCAACGGGCAGGAAAGGAATGCTGGCGGCGCTGATTCTTGGACTACTGTTCGGCATAGGACTCGGTCCCTGTACCTTCGCGTACATGGCGCCTGTTCTCGGGGTTGTATTTCAGGTGTCTAAAACAAACGTAATGTATTCCATAATTTTACTTCTTGCATTCGGCATCGGGCATATACTCGTAATCGTGGCGGCAGGAACTCTGACGGCTAAAGTTCAGAAATATCTCAACTGGACAGAGAATTCAAAAACGGTTACATACATAAAAAGAATTTGCGGCTTCCTCGTTATTCTGGGCGGCGTTTATATGATATACGGCACAATATAATTCATTTAATACGACCTGTTTACCCCGCAGACGTCAAATCTTTTTATTTTGCTTTATTCGGACAAATGGCATATTTTTATATAACATACTTGTATTAATCCTATCCTTTTTGAATGAGCAAAGAGATGAAAAGCCAGAATGCCGAACTCGAAAGATTAAAAAAGAAAATCATAGATCTTGAGGTATTGATTAAAAATAAAGGATACGACAAACCCGCGTATTCAAAAAGCCTTCCCGCTGATAAAGTCAAGAAATTAAACGAGTGTTTCCTGAACAATACCAAAGACCCAAAAGATAACATTAACAGGCTTCTCGCTCTTTGCGGGGAGGTTCTTGAAGCGAGCGCGGTGTTTTACAATAAACTTAAAAGCGGAACCGTTGTAATGTCAGCGGTCTGGAATCTTCCTAAGGGATTCGTACCGAAAACAGACGGTAAGGGCTGTTTTTGTTCAGACATAATAAGGGGAAAATTCGAAACAACACCAATCGTAATCAAGAGTTTTAAAGATACGGATTATCACGAAACAAGTACCCTTTTATTCGGATTCGGATTCAATTCGATAATCGGCACTCCCATAAAGTGGAGAAATAAAATAATAGGCTCGCTGTGCATTTTATTCAAAAACAAAATGCGTGAGGAACAAAGAGACCTTGAATTCGTAAATTTCATCGCCTCGGCGGTGAGCATTGAAGAGGACAGGAACAGGGCAATTGAAACATCCGCCAGAAGAGAATCGAAATACAGAAAACTTTTTGACTTTTCTCCCGGTGGCATTATGCTTGAAGATCTCGAAGGAAATATTCTTGATGCGAACGACAAAATATTAAACACTCTCGGTTATACCCACGACGAATTTACTTCAATGACGGTATTCGACCTCGTTCCGCAAAAAGTCAGATACGAAGTCTCCGAACACATCGCCGCAATTGCCGAAGGCAGGAATCTTGAACACGAAGTAGTCAACGTTAGAAAGGACGGCTCTCTCTGTTATCTTGAACTTCGTGAAACAAAGATTGCTCTCGACGAAAGCGGAAAAGAGGCAATACTCGTCACGTGCAACGACATAACGGCGAGAAAGGAAGCGGAATTAGCCCTCAAGGAAAATGAAGAAAATCTCCGGACGCTTATAAATTCAACACCTGATATGATTGTGTTTAAAGACAAGAAAGGAAGATGGATAGAGGCAAACAGTTCTGCAATTGAACTTTTCGAACTTACGGGAACGGACTTTAAGGGAAAGACGGACATTCAACTCGCCGCTGAAAACCCGTTTATCAAGGCTCCGCTGACGGGATGTACGGTATCCGACGAGAAGGCGTTTGAAAAACAATCGATATTCAGAATCGAAGAGCATATACCTACTCGGGGAGGTACGACCAGAATATTCGACGTGATTAAAGTGCCTTTATTCTATCCTAACGGAAAAAGAAAAGGACTTATTGTTTACGGCAGAGACATCACGAACTTCAATGCGGTACTTAATGAACTTTTAAAATCAAAAGAAGACGCCGAAAATGCGACTCAATCGAAATCGAAATTTCTCGCCACGATTAGCCACGAAATCAGAACACCACTTAACGGTGTTATCGGGATGACGAGCCTTTTGCTCGATTCCGAAACTGACTCCGAAAAAACAGAGTCACTGGAAATTATAAGACAAAGCGGCGAAAGCATGCTTAACCTTATCAATGAAATTCTTGATTTTTCAAAAATGGAATCCGGAAAGGTTGTTCTCGAAAGAAAACCGTTCGAAATCAGGATATGCGTTAATGACGTGCTGGATTTATTCCGTGCCTATTGCGACAGAAAAGGAATCAAAATTAGTTCAAACGTGGCTAATGACGTGCCTGCGTATTTGCTCGGCGACGGAGCAAGGGTGATGCAAATATTAACCAATCTCGTAAGCAATTCGATAAAATATACAGATTTCGGCGAAATACTAATTTCCGTCAGAAAAGAGAAACTTCAAAGAAATAAAATCACGCTTCTTTTTTCGGTTTCCGATACAGGCGAGGGAATTCCGCAGGAAGATAATCCCGATATTTTCACGCCGTTCGTTCAGGTGAAAACACACGGCGGGAAAAAACGCGGAGGAACTGGACTCGGGCTTTCAATCAGCAAACAACTTGCGGAACTGATGAACGGAAAGATATGGTATAAAAGCGAGCCCGGTGCGGGTTCCGTGTTCTTCTTTACACTTGAACTTGAAAATGCCGCTCAGGTGGAAAAATCAAAAGAAGACGCGGAAAGACAGCCGGAGTATGAAGATATTTCGGAAAAACTGCCGCTCGAGATTCTTCTTGTCGAAGATAATCCGATAAACCAGAAAGTTGCTCAAAGAATATTGAAAAAATTCGGTTACACGATAGACGTCTCTGTTAATGGGGTTGACGCGTTAAGAAAACTTGAAAGGAAAAAATACGATATAGTTTTCATGGACGTGCAGATGCCCGAAATGGACGGTCTCGAAGCAACGAAAAGAATAAAGGAAAAATACAGGGAGGATTCTCCGTTCATAATAGCGATGACTGCCGCCGTGATGAAAGGCGACAAGGAAAAATGCCTTGATGCGGGTATGGTCGATTATATACCAAAGCCTGTCGTGCCGGAAGTCGTTCTGAACGCGATCAAGAAATACGGTAACCGCGCCGTCGGGTAACAGACCGGCGAAGCATTGATATCTTAAATAATTGTCTATTATTTCAATCCCTAAATATTTAATTTTATTTTTATTACCTCATCAAACTGAAACAATATGGATATTACAAAAATTAAACCTTCGGAATTCAAGATAGGACCTCGCAGGGGACGTTATTATGACGCAAACGACATCATCAGGTCATTTTCACCTCTTCAAAAGGAAGAAATCGAAAAATTCGAGAAACTCGACCTGATTTACAGAACACTCTGCGGTGTGCTTTATAATTTTGTTCCCACAAGCGGGCATCCGGGCGGTTCAATATCGTCGGGAAGGTTCGTTCAATCGGTGATATATAAAACCGCGGACTACGATTTCAGTGATCCAGTGGCTGACGCGAATGACATGGTTGTATATGCGGCGGGTCATAAAGCGATGGGTTTATACGCGATGTATGCTCTAAGAAACGAATTGATGAGAGCGTTTTTAAAGACAGAACTTCCTGACGAAAAAAGCCAGTTGAGGTTCGAAGACCTTCTCGGATTCAGGAGAAATCCGACAAACGACACGCCTTTGTTCGTGAAGTTCAAATCAAAAGCACTTGACGGACACCCTACGCCGGGAACGCCTTTCGTGAAAGTCGCAACAGGCGCGAGCGGGGTAGGCGTACCTTCATCATTCGGACTTGCTCTCGGAGCGCTTGATTATTTCGGAAGCGCGGCGCCGAAAGTTCACGTCGTCGAAGGAGAAGGCGGTATGACCCCGGGACGCGTTTCGGAAGCGTTCGCAGCGGCTTCGGCAATGAGGCTTCACAACATCATTATGCACATCGACTTCAATCAGGCTTCAATTGACAGCAACAGGGTCTGCAGGGACGGCGAACAGAAAGGCGATTATGTCCAGTGGAATCCGCTTGAACTCGCTTACCTTCACGATTTTAACATAATATACGTCGATGACGGAAAAGATTTTGCCAAGGTTGCCGCGGCGCAGTTGTTCGCAAAACAACTGGACAATGAAATGCCGACCGCGATTATGTACAGAACCGTTAAAGGATGGAAATACGGTATTGAAGGCAGGGGCTCGCACGGAGCGGGTCACAAATTCTGCTCGCCGGAATATTATACGTTCCTTTCCGAGTTCGAAAATGCATTCGGAGTGAAATTTCCGAAGTTCGAAGCGAAATCAACCGAAGAATTGAAAAATGAATTCGGCGCGATGGTTCCGCAATACGAAGGCGACTGGAACAGAATCAACATGGAAAAAAATTACTGGGATACGTTGCTTATTATACGCGACGTGATAGAAAAAAACAAGGACCTTAAATTCTTTGCCGATTCCGTGAAACAGTCAAAAGCAAGACTCGAAGCACTGAAAAGAAAACCGCGCGAGAGTCACGCGGAACTCGATAAGTTATACTCAGATAAATCAATTTCCGAAACGAGGGCTCCCGAAGAACTTAAGATAGTACCCGGAACAGTTACAACTTTAAGAGCCGTGCTCGGCGCATCTCTCGGATATCTGAACAAAAAAACCAACGGCGGATTCATGGGCGTCGCGGCTGACCTTCTCGGCTCCACGAGCGTTAATCTTGTCGGCGAAGGGTTCCAGAACGGATTCTACGATGCCGTGGATAACTTCGATTCAAGGATTCTGTCAATCGGCGGTATTTGCGAAGACGCGATGGGCGCGATGATGGCGGGACTCGGCGCATACGGAAAAAACATCGGCGTAAGTTCGTCATACGGAGCGTTCATTTCAGCGATGGAACATACGGACGCGAGACTTCACGGCATAGGCGAACAGAGCAAGGTTGAAAGGTACGGCGGAAAATACAATACCTGGATTCTGATTAACGCTCACGCGGGCCTAAAAACAGGAGAGGACGGACCGACACACGCTGACCCGCAATGCCTCCAGTTGCTTCAGGGAAATTTCCCGGCGGGTATAGTAATTACTCTCACTCCGTGGGAACCGGGCGAAGTCTGGAATCTCGTTGTCGCAGGATTGAAAAAACGACCTGCTGTCCTTTCTCCGTTTGTGACAAGACCAAACGAGAAAATAGTTGACAGAGCGGCGATGAATCTTGCTCCTGCAAGCGATGCGGTCAAAGGGTTATACGCTTTAAGAAAAGCCGACCCGAAACAGAAACTCGACGGTAGCATAGTTCTTCAGGAAAGCGGCGTTACGCTTGAATTCATAAACAAGGTGCTTCCGAGACTCGACAAGGAAGGATTTAATGTCAATGTTTTCTACGTTTCAAGCGCGGAACTTTTTGAAATGCTTCCGCAAAAAGAACAGGACGAAATTTATCCCAGTTCTATCGCCGAAACCGCGATGGGAATCACAGGTTTCACTCTTCCGACAATGCGCAGGTGGATTACAAGTTATGAGGGAAGAAGAACTATTCTTCATCCTTTCCGCAACGGCGTGTTTCTCGGCAGCGGCACGGCGGAAAGCGTGCTTCATCAGGCAGGACTTGACGGAGAAGGCATTTATAAAGACGTTGTTGCATATTTGAAGAAGAAAAAATAAGACGAATAACATTAATGAAAAAGGGGCTGACGCCCCTTTTTTTATTCTATTTCTTTGACCACAATCCAAGCAGGTTATTATCCGGATCTTTGAATAAAGCAAAGTAACCCGCATTTTCGCTGATAAGCGTTTTTGGAGTTTCCATTTTTCCTCCTCCTCCGTTTATTTTCAGAAGCATTCCGTCGATGTCGTCGGTTTCGATATAGAGTATAACCGATTGACCTTCGTGCTCGGGTTTGCTTTTCTTCATGAAGCCTCCGCCGATGGAATTTTCGCCGGCGAATATGTTCCAGTACTTGCCGCTTGCAGCCTGCGACTGCTTGAACTCCCACCCGAAAACTCCGCCGTAAAATGTTTTTGCCTTTTCTATATCGTGAACGTGAATTTCAAACCAGCCAATTGGATTTTTGCCCGCCATGTTTAATCTCCTTTATTT
>DATMXZ010000402.1:0-15415 GCA_035561235.1 Ignavibacteria bacterium | reverse complement strand
TCTAATAAAAATAAATATGAGATTTATAAACCTAAGAAAAGATTCGGTCAGAACTATCTCGTTGACGATAATATCTCAAGGAAAATTATAAAATCGCTCGGCGCTCAACATGACGATGTTCTGCTCGAAATCGGTCCCGGCCAGGGCGCTCTGACGAAGTTTTTAGTGAATGAATACCCCAATTATACAGCGGTCGAAATTGATGAATGTTCGGTTGATACACTGAAAAACAAATTCGGTAAAGATCTCAATATCGTTTGCGGCGACGTGATGAAATTCGATTTCTCCGGTCTCTCCCGCGCGGAAGGAGTGAAAACAAAGGTCCTCGGAAATATCCCCTATAACATTACCTCGGATATCCTGTTTAAACTTCTTGAAAATATCGGCGTTATCGATACTGCCGTATTGATGGTTCAGAAAGAAGTGGCGGAAAGGCTCACGGCGAAGAAGGAAACAAAACAATACGGCATCCTTGCTGTACAGTTCGGCGCATTCGCTGAAATAAAAAATATCTTTAACGTGCCCGCGACTGCTTTTTTTCCGAAACCGCGCGTTACCTCGAGTGTCATAAAACTTGCCTTTAACGAAAATAAATACACTATTGCTAACGTTCCGCTCTTTCGAAGTCTGGTCCGAAACGCTTTTTCTAAAAGGAGAAAAACACTGAAAAATTCATTAAAGGATTTTTTCGGTGCAAATGATATAAATAATTGCGATTTTAATATTGATTTTTCAAGGAGAGCGGAAACGCTCTCCGTAATCGAATTTGTTGAACTAAGTAACGAGATTAACTCTTGTTTGCGGTACAAGTGATTATTTAATGATCGGTAATATCTTAAAAGTTGTTTTCAATTCGGCTTTGTTCAAAAGCCTCAACGCGAACCGCGAGACTAAAATCACGGGATTGCAGGGCTCGCTATATTCAATTTTTCTTGAATATCTCAACAAAAACATTAATAGTAAAATTGTTCTCGTTTCCTCGTCTTTGGATAAACTCTCGAGTATCAAAGATGACCTCTATCTCATAAGTGACTGTAAAAATGTATCGGTTTTCTCATCAGGGAAAAATTTTGACAGCGAAGAGTGGACAAGAACACTGAACTCCCTCTCAAGCAGCGAAGATTTCATCGCGCTCATTTCTTCTGAAGATTTGAAAACTAACGTTCTTTCGGCGGATAAATATAAAGAATCCCTGCTGCGGCTTAAAAAAAACGAAGAATTTCTTTTCGAGGAACTCACGTTCAGACTCGATGAGTATAATTTCGTTAAGAAAGATTTTGTCGATGAGGTCGGAGACTATTCTGTGCGGGGAGGCATCGTCGACCTGTTTCCCGAGCATTACGACTCCCCCGTCAGAATTGAGTTCCTCGGCGAGTCTGTGGAATCGATAAGAGAATTCGACATTACCAGCCAGCGTTCCACGAGAGAACTTGACGAAGTAATTATTGGCATTAACCTTAAGAACAAGGAAGGCGCTATTGTTCCTGAAAATATTTCAACTGTCTCTGATTACATTCAGGATGACTTCCTTGTCGTGCTTGACGAAGAAGATACGGTCGATGATGAGATGTTCAGGAATAAAATCCTGGGGAACAGAAAAGTTTATACTTCTACATTCAAGTCTCAGGATGCTGATTTTGACCTGGGCTCAAAACCCCAGCCCGACTTCAATTCGAATATTAAGTCCCTTTATAAAAATCTCCGCGAAAACAAGGATTATAACGTTTTCCTTCTGTCTTCCGATAGTCATCAATCAGACAGACTGAAAAAACTTATAGAGGATTATGAAGAAGACGCGCTTATTGAAGAATTGTACAGCGAAGGAATTTGTGATAAAATTAAGTTCGGCACAGAGTCACTTCAGGAAGGATTTGTTGTACCTGATTTAAAACTAATTGTCTATACCGAACATCAGATTTTCGGCAGGTATTTCAGACAGGTTAAAAAGCGAAGAAAGAAATTCCGCGGAATGACCTTCGATGAGGTTAAGGAACTTAAACCGGGCGACTATGTGGTGCACCGTGATTTCGGTATCGGTATTTATTCAGGTCTTCGGAGGATCAAAGTCGGAAACAGCGAGCAGGAAGTCGCGAAGTTGTCATATTCTGACGGCGATGTTATATTCCTTAATCTGAACTACGTTAACCTTATTAATAAGTATTCCGCGGGCGAAGGCATTTCTCCAAAACTCACAAGGCTTGGAGGCGGAGAATGGTCAAAAATCAAGGATAGGGCTAAAAAGAAAGTTAAAGATATTGCCCGAGACCTGATTCTGCTCTATGCTAAAAGGAAATCTGAAAGAGGATACGCTTTTTCTCCTGACTCGCACTGGCAAAGAGAACTTGAGGCGGGTTTCATTTACGAGGATACACCCGACCAGTACACGTCCACAGAAGACGTGAAAAACGATATGATGTCAGAAAGTCCAATGGACAGGCTTATTTGCGGAGACGTCGGTTTCGGTAAAACCGAAGTTGCCGTACGCGCGGCTTTTAAAGCGGTGCTCGATAACAAGCAGGTCGCCATACTCGTTCCGACAACCATCCTCGCGATTCAGCATTACAACACATTCAGAGATCGGCTCAACTCCTTTGCCGTTGAGGTTGCCGTGATTTCGCGTCTCCAGAGCAAAAATGAACAGGCCGCGATTCTTCAAAAACTTGAAGAAGGAAAAATAAATATTTTAATTGGCACTCACAGGATGCTTTCAAAGGATATCGCTTTTAAAGACCTCGGGCTTCTTGTAATCGATGAAGAGCAAAGGTTCGGCGTTAAGGCAAAGGAGAAACTGCGCTCACTGAAACCTAATGTTGATACGCTTACCCTGACGGCTACGCCTATTCCAAGAACCTTGAACTTTTCCCTTCTCGGCGCAAGAGACCTTTCCGTAATAAATACACCGCCGAAAAACAGAAAACCCATACTTACTGAAATTGTCAACTTTGATTGGAATATAATTTCAGATGCCGTGTCCAAGGAATTGGGCAGGAAAGGACAGGTATATTTCGTCAACGATAAAATATCGACGCTTTACGAACTTGCCGATAATATGAAACTGCACGTGCCCGGCGCGAAAATCGGAATCGCGCACGGACAAATGACACCCGCCGAACTCGAAAACGTCGTTATCGCGTTCATTGAAAAAAAACTTAACGTCCTGATGTGTACAAAAATTATCGAGTCGGGTCTCGACATTCCGAACGTTAACACGATTATTATTAATAACGCGAATATGTACGGGCTCTCCGAACTTTATCAATTAAGAGGAAGAGTCGGCCGAAGCGATGCGCAGGCTTTCGCTTATTTTGTTTCACCGCCGGCGGGCAAACTCACGCATACCGCAATCAGAAGGCTTCAGGCTATCGAAGAATATACAGACCTCGGTTCTGGTTTCAACCTCGCAATGCGTGATATGGAAATTCGCGGCGTCGGCAATCTGCTCGGACAGCAGCAAAGCGGCTTCGTTAACCAGATGGGTTTCGAAATGTTTATTGATATTATCGAAGAAGCGGTTTCCGAACTTAAGGAATTTGAATTTAAAGAACTCTTTAAAGAGGATAAGTCCCTTGAAAAACTTAACAGGAAAATTACGAAACGCGAAGAGCAGATACCGGCAATCATCGAAAATGATTTGAACGCCCTTATTCCTGAAGATTACATCGGCAACGATACCGAAAGGCTTAACGTTTATAAGAAACTTTTTGAAATAAGATACCTGAAAGACCTTAACCGTATGGAAGAAGAACTTAAGGACAGATTCGGGAAAACGGGACCCGAGGTGGACAACCTTCTTAAGATAATTGAGATTAAAATAAAAGCAACCGATATAGGACTCGAAAAAATCAGCATAAACGGAGAAGAAATGCTTATGTATTTTCCCGCCGATAAAAATCACAAGATATTCAACAGCGATTTCTTCACGAATCTCGTCAACCGGCTCTCAGTTGCAAAATCCGATAAATTCTCGTTCGTGAATAAAAAAGACAGACTTGTGATTCTCGTGAATCTTGATTCGCGTGATGATATTCAGAGAATAAATGAAATAAAGAACTTGCTTAATGATGTGCTGTTGGGACAATAAAAAAGGGAGCATCAACGATACTCCCCTCCTGAAACCTTTATTTTATTTATTTCGCCCTGTATGGTTTAACACCGGTGTAAAAGTTGAATCCAAGGTTGAGACTTAAAAATCCTATCCGCCTCCAGTATGAAGGACCTCCGTCGCCGCTTCCGTCATTCATCGTTCCGGCTCCGTTTGTTGAACCGATTATGTTGGCAAGATTATATCTTAATCCGATAAATAATCCGTACTGCTGAGCCTTGTCAAGAGTCCATTCATAACCCGAAGTAACCTGCAATCCCATTCTGAATGAATTGTCGAACTGGTATGTCGAAATCATCCCTGTGTTTGGTATTATATAATTTGCTGTTATCGCGAATCCTATGTACTGCTTATTCTTGCATCTCGGATTGAATGCGTATTCATATCCTACTGATCCGGACAAAATATCAAAGTTCGTAAATGGCTCCTTAGGACTGAAGTTAAAAAATGGTATTTCTCCCGAATCATCGTGTGTCATCTTCAGATATGATGCGGATAATGCAATTCTGTGGTTTTTTCTTACACCTAAACCGAACTTTCCGTATATGGATGCTCCTCTCCCCCAGACCATACCATACGTGCCGTTCGTTATGCTCGTATTATCAAGAGCAGATCCGTGCGCGTCATTTGTGGCCAGTATCCCGTCAAGGCTTAAACCGTATACCATGTTCGGAGGTGTGTATCCCTGCGCGCTTAATTTGTTAACCCCGATTATACCCATTATAAAACAAATAAACAATAATGTGATTTTCCTCATAACTAAATAATTATAATTGTATTAATTTATTTGTATTTCTGATAAAAATCAAGTTTTTTTTCTATCATTAAATATGGAATTTGACGCCGAATTTGAATGTGTTGTCACTGTAACTGCCGTTTGCGTAAAGTAAAGCATAATATGAATATCTATACATCACATTCAAATATAATTGCCGTAATAATTGAGCATTGAAATTTAAAGTGAAAAATGACTTATTTATCCTGTCTCCGTTGAGAAATCTATTCTTGATTATATTGTAATCCCCGAAACCGTAATTTATATCGCCGCCAAAGTTATACAGTAACTTTCCGTTTTCATCGAAAATTATCCCGAATCCCGAACGCTGGAAAGTGTAATTGCAATTTATATTTATTCTGGAAGACAACCATAAATCGGATTCTATTGCTATTTCGTCTGAATTAGGCGGTAATTGACTGCCAAGCGATATTCCCCAATTCGTGTATGTTGATTTGTTCGTTCTGTGTGAATATACAAATGGATCCAGTCTCGTATATTCAAACTTAAGAGATAGATTATCCAGCGTAAACGCTTTGTTCCATAATATGCCGACCTGATAACCAAATTTATTTTCGTTCCCGATATACGATGTGTCTGAAATCGTACTTAAATTAAGATCGTCTATTAAAAAAGTTGCCTGAATTGATATATTCTTTATAGGTAAGTATTCTAAATCGACTCCCATTAACGTATTGTTTTGAGTCGTTTCTTTGGCGCCTGAGTTCAGGTCCGCCGACGTGAGAAAACTGAATGGATTGAAGAATGAAAAACTGAACGGATCGTTGCTTATTACTATTGACTCATAAAACCCCGCACGGAATTTTTCGCTGAAATTTACGTCAAGCCTGTGACCTGCAATATTCTTCGATTTTAATTCAACGCCGATTGAATCGCCCTTGAGCGAACCGTAAAAAAATGAATAAGCGAATTTCTTGTAACTTAAATCAAGTTTGATAAAACTGAACGGCGGCGCATCATTCGAATAGAAAAGTTTGCTTATATACCCCGAACCGATTGAAATTCTCTCGTGTCCCGCGGTCAGGCTTAGGAAACCTCCCGGTGTTTGATACCTTACGTGCCCTCTGTAATTTGTATAATAATTTCCGTGTAGCCTGAACTCCCTGTCGGTTCTCAGGAAAGTATTAGTCATTTTAAGAAATTCGGAAGACTCCGACGTCCCCGCTATCTTCTTTCCCGCTCGTAATTCTATCGAATATCCGACTTTATCATATAAAGTACCTCTTGCACGAAAACCTAATTCTGATAACGCGGCGGTGTTATTCAATAGCGAATCGCCCTCATTACCGTAAAATTCAAACCCTGATATTGAATTGAGAAAAAACGAAGCATTTGTATCTGTAAACCCGTATAAATACCTGAATTTCTCATCGCTGAATAAATTGCCTCTTTTCGTGCCAAGAATGCTTGTGTATCTTGATGGGTCCTTAATTACGTCATAATAAAATTCGGTATGATACTCTTTTGCAAGTTTGCTCTCAATTCCTGATAAAGTTCTGCTGCTTAGAATCTTATCGATGTAATTACCTACTGCCTTACTCGATAAGGGAAGATTTGCTGAAGAATATTCAGGGATTATCCCTTCTACCTGCATTTTTTTCAGGAACTCGTATACAGGATGTTCAACGGGAACGAGTTCCATCTGGCATTCCCCCCGCTTGATAATGAATACGGATACTATTAATATGAATATTATGGATATTCTATTCATTAAAAATCAAGAACGGGAATCATAAAATTCTTTTATGGAATCAACCACGTATTTGATCTGCTCCGCGCTTAATTCGGAATAGATCGGAAGAGCGATTGTCTCCGTCGCAGCGGTATCTGAAAAACCAAATTCACCGTTAGTATATCTTTTGTCGTCCATCAGGTCCTTGAAACATTCCTGCCTGTGAAATGGAATCGGATAATAAATCTCGGTACTTATTTCTTTACCCGACAAAAACGTCCTCAATTCATCTCTCTCCTTAACTCGGATAACAAACTGATTGAATATGTGGTAATTCTGGTGACCGGTACTTTCATATATCGCTTCCGGTAAAAGCACTCTGCCGCCGTCTTTATAATCCGTGCTCCCGCTGCCCGTACTTAGCCCTGACTTAATGAAAAGTTCTGTGTAGAGCCGGGCATTCTTCCGTCTGCCTTCCGACCAGTCGTTAAGATGCGGAAGTTTTACGTTCAGCACCGCTGCCTGTATCGCGTCGAGCCTGAAATTACCTCCGATAATTTTGTGGTAATACTTTGGTTTTGAACCGTGCACACGAAGTATTTTCAATCGTTCATAAAGAGTTTCGTCGTTTGTTGTCACCATTCCTCCGTCTCCAAAACAACCTAAATTCTTGCTCGGGAAAAAGGAAAAACATCCGATGTCTCCGATAGTACCTGAACATCTTCCGTCCTTGTATTGCGAACCAATCGCCTGCGCTCCGTCCTCAATTATCTTTAATCCGTGCTTCTTCGCTATTTCAACCAGTGCGCTCATTTCTGCAGATTGGCCGTATAAATGAACGGGTATTATTGCTTTTGTCCTCTTTGTTATTTTCGCTTCAACTTTGCTTGTATCAATATTGTACGTCTTCAAATCTATGTCAACGAATACCGGAACTGCGTTCAGGCGCGAAACTACTCCCGCTGTCGCGAAGAATGAATAATCGGGAATTATTACTTCATCACCGGGATTTATTCCTACGGCCATCAGCGCGATTAACAGCGCGTCCGTTCCGGAAGATACCCCGACTGCGTATTTACATTTAAGATATTCGCCGATGTTTTCTTCGAGTTTTCCGACTTCAGGACCCAGTATGAAGTACTGTGATTCTGCAGTTCGTATCAATGCTTCGTCAAGTTCTTTCTTTATGGTTCTGTATTGCGCTTTGAGATCTAATAAAGGTACCTTCATTTTTTATCAGTTAATTTCTTTTACTATGTTATTTTCAAGTTTGTATTTCTTCCCCGATTTTTCGCAGAATGCCGTCCCGCTTTCGTCGAATATGAGTCTCTTCCCTGCTTCGCTGTACCAGCCTTTTATTTTTGACGGATTGCCGACGACAAGAGCAAAATCGGGCACATCCCTGGTTACTACCGTTCCCGCTCCGACAAAAGCGAACCGCCCTATTGTTACTCCGCACACGATTGTCGAATTCGCTCCGAGAGAAGCGCCTTCTTTAACCAGCGTTTTTATGTAAAACTCCGCGCCGACCTGAGGATATTTGCTTCTCGGATTTAATATGTTCGTGAATACCATCGAAGGCCCGCAAAAAACGTAATCCTCGAGTTCTACCCCTTCATAAACCGATACGTTGTTCTGTATCTTTACAAAATTCCCTATCGTTACGTTGTTGCCAATGTTTACATTTTGTCCGAGTATGCACTTGCTGCCTATCTTCGAACCCGACTGAACATGCGTGAAATGCCAGATTTTCGTTCCTTCCCCGATTTCTACATTTTCGTCCACGACCGCATGCTCATTTACGTAAAAGTTTCTCTTTTCCATTAGTTATCAAGTCTTGTTTGTGCTTTCTCCAGAATTTCAAGAACTTCCTTCGCGTGCCTGCCGTCCGTTCGTGGTATGCTGCCCGAAGATACACATTCATAAAAATGCTTCTGCTCTTCTTCCAGAGGCTGCTTGTTTTCAAATGATATAACTTCGTAGTCCGAATCGAATTTCTCTATCTCTCCGTCTACGATGTTAAATCCTTTCTTATAATATTTTAGTTTTTCAGTTTTTAGACTGTCTTCGAACACTATCATCCCCTTGTCGCCGATTACTACAAACCTCTGCTCCTTAAAAGGATGAAGCCAACTGACGTATATGTGCGCGTGTATGTTTTCGGGATATTTGATGTACGTTAATGTGGTGTCCTCGATGTTCTTTTGAAGGAATGTTGCGCCCTGAGCGTATACTGCGTCAGGCTTTTTATTGTCCAGTAAAAACTGTATGATGGAAATATCGTGCGGCGCAAAACTCCATAATATGTTCTCTTCTTTTCTAATCGTTCCAAGATTCAGCCTGTTGCTGTATATGTACTGAATTCTTCCAATGCAATCTCCGTCTATCATCTCTTTCATCCTTAAAACAGCAGGATGATACAATAAAACGTGCCCGACCATCAACACAAGATTCTTGGACTCCGCAAGACTTAAGAGAGATTCGGCTTCCGTTGAATAAAGCGTAATAGGCTTCTCGACCAAAACGTGCTTTCCGTGCTCAAGACACATCTTCGCTATTTCAAAATGCGTTTCCGCAGGAGTCGATACAATTACAGAATTTATTTCCTCGTTCTCGAGTAAGCCGAGTATCCCGTCGCAGAAAAATATCCTGTCCGATATTTCCCGTATCTTAGGCTCAGTGCTTCTCGATTTGTCGCAAACAGACTGCAGATTCCCGCCTAGTAGTTTGTGCGCGGTTCTGACATGATTGATGCCCCATTTCCCGCATCCTATCACTGATAGTTTTATCCCCGAATACATTAGAATCCTCTTTTTAATACTTTTTCTATATCTGATGTAATCATTAATTTTACTAATTCTTCAAATTTGATTTTTGGCTCCCAGCCAAGTATTTTCTTTGCCTTCGTTGCATCACCTATGAGGAGATCGACTTCAGTCGGACGGTAATAATTCCTGTCAACGTTTACAACTGTATCCCCTATCTTGATGTATTTTTCAAGTAACTTGTGGTAAAGTTCTCCCATGGATTCGGGATTTCCTCCGACATCCGCGTTAAAGGACTTTACTATACCTTTTTCATTCTCCTTTTCGCCTCGCCATTCAATCTCAATGCCGGCATTCCTGAAAGCAAGTTCTACAAATTCCCTCACTGTGTGAGTTTCACCTGTTGCAAGGACAAAATCGTCCGGGCTGTCCTGCTGAAGCATTCTCCACATTCCCTCGCAGTATTCGGGCGCGTACCCCCAGTCCCTCTTGGCATTCAGATTTCCCAGCGAAAAATTTTTCTGCAGTCCGCAGATAATGCGTGATACCGCCCGCGTGATTTTTCTCGTTACGAACGTCTCGCCGCGCCGCGGCGACTCGTGATTGAAAAGTATTCCGTTGCAGGCGTAAAGGTTATATGCCTCGCGGTAATTTTTTACAATCCAGTATCCGTATATCTTCGCTACTCCGTAAGGGCTGCGGGGATAAAACGGCGTGTCTTCGTTCTGCGGTATTTGCTGAACTTTTCCGTATAATTCGCTGGTCGATGCCTGATAAAATTTTGTCTTGAGCCCCGCCTCCCGTATCGCGTCGAGAAACCTTAGAGTTCCCATTGCGTCCACCTCCGCGGTGTATTCGGGTATTTCAAACGATACCTTGACGTGGCTTTGGGCAGCGAGATTGTATATCTCGTCAGGCTGCGTTTTTTCAAGAAGCCTGTTCAGATTGCTTGTATCGGTAACATCCCCGTAATGCAAAAACATTGTCTTGTCCAGTATCTTATCATTGCAATATAAATGATCAATCCGCCCGGTGTTGAATGAACTGCTCCTCCTGATTATTCCGTGTACTATATATCCCTTGTCAAGAAGCATCTCAGTCAGATAACTTCCGTCCTGACCGGTTATTCCGGTTATTAAAGCGGTTTTTTTCTTTCCCATATTATGCCTTGTAAATCTTTTTGCTTTTTAGTTTTCCGAATCCATTTCTGGTATCGATAATGATTCTTGAATTCCTTAGTATCATTCTGTAATCGTAATACGAATGATCCGTCGATAATAATATAAGGTCAAACTTCTTTAAATTTGACGGGGTTATTTTCACTGACTTCTTGCTAAAATTGTATTTCCGTAATTTCGGGATGCTCGTGACGTAATCGTCATTGTAATGAACTAAAGCTCCGTGCTTCTGAAGTAGTTCTATAAGTTTCAACGACGGCGACTCCCTTAAATCGTCGATGTCCTTCTTATAAGCAAGACCGAGTATTAGAATCTTCGAACCTTTTATTGATTTCTTGTGATCATTTAAGGCGTGGATTACCTTCTCAACTACGTAGAACGGCATTGATGTATTCGTCTCTCCGGCAAGTTCAATAAACTTGCTCGATATATCAAACTCCCTCGCCTTCCAGGTCAGATAAAACGGGTCTATCGGTATGCAGTGACCGCCGAGCCCCGGTCCTGGATAAAACGGCGTGAATCCAAACGGCTTCGTCGATGCTGCGCGTATAACCTCCCAGATGTCGATACCCATTCTGTCAAATACGACTTTAAGTTCGTTTACAAGCGCTATGTTTATTGACCTGAAAATGTTCTCTAAAAGTTTTGCCGCTTCAGCCGCCTTTGTTGACGAAACAGGCACGATTTTATTTATTACCTTTCCGTATATCTCCGTTCCCAGTTTCATGCAGTTTTTTGTAACGCCGCCTACGATTTTTGGAATTGTCGAAGTTGAATATACCGGATTGTTCGGGTCTTCCCGCTCGGGCGAAAAACAAAGGTAAAAGTCCTTACCTACCCTCAGACCGGTCTCGGAAAGAATCTTTAGCATGTCTTCATCCGTCGTTCCCGGATAAGTCGTGCTTTCAAGAGATACTAATTGTCCTTTCCTCAAATGTTTCGCGATTTCTCTTGTAGAGTTTAGCACATAACTTAAATCAGGCTCACGGTTTATATTCAACGGTGTCGGAACGCAGATTATGACTGCGTCGGGTACGTTTAATTTGGAGAAATCGGATGTCGCGGTGAGCATACCTCTCTTTACCTGCTCGCGTATTCTTGTTGATGAAATATGCTTTATGTATGACCGCTTTTCCTTATTGAGAATCCTTATCTTCCTTGAATCAAGGTCGAATCCTATTACTCTTATCCCCTTCGATGCGAATTCAAGCGCCAGAGGTAAACCTACATACCCCATTCCGATTATACCAACGACAAATTTGTTTTTTCTCACTTTGTTATGAAGTTCCATATGCTTTTTAAATTAAAATCTGTTTAAAAGTTTTACTTCCGCATTGCTTAATTGAACACTGAACGTCGTATTCAGTTCTATTATGCTGACAGTCAATTTATAATTACCCCTTATTTGAGTTATGAAACCTTTTAGGCCCTTGAAAATTCCGTACGTTATCTCAACGAGATCTCCGACCATTATCCTCGATTCTTCTATGTGTATGCGTTCTGGCGCCTTTAGAGATATTCTGATATAAGAGATTTCTTCATCCGTGATTTCGGCGCACCTTTTTTGAAACATCACATATTTTATTGCCCCGTATGTGTTCTTTATCGCTTTAATCCTTTCGCTGTCGCTGACGTGAACAAATACGTACCCCGGAAATAACGGTACCTGCAATTTCTTCTTCCTGTCAGACCAGAAACGAATCGTTTCCATTAAAGGAAGATATGCTTCTACCTCCTTGCTTAAGACCTGCTCTAAAACCTTTTTTTCATTCCTTGGTTTGGTATGTATTACAAACCATTTTTTAGAAGACAATTATTGGATTGTTTTTTTAATCAAAGTAACTTTTAAGAAATTTTTGCACTATGTATGCCGTGACCGTCATTAAAAATATGTACAATATTATCAGTTTGATGTAGTTTCTGCTCAGTTTATACGTGAATAACCTGCCCCTCCACCCGCAGGACTGGCAGAAGTAAGGGCTTACTTTCACCTTCTTCATCAATCGCTCCCAGATATTCCGTGACCTGCTCCTCCTTAATGCCGCTATCGTGTTGCAGTTCGGACACCTTGATAATTGTACGTTCTTCTTTATTAATAATTTTAAATTCAAATCCCTTACATTTTTATATCGGCTTTTACTTTCTTCTTGTCCTTGCCTTCCGGTTTGGAATAATAATAATAATAATTGTAATAATATCCGTATGCGGTCTTAATGCTGAAATTATTTAGAACGGAACCAAGGAATTTGTGCGATTCATTTATCGTGATTCTGTCATACGTCCTCAGGAATGCGTCTATCGGCGTCTTGTTTGCCTGCACTACCAATATCGTTCCGTCTGAAACCCTCGATAGTATCTCGGCATCCGTAACGGATATGAACGGAGGCGAATCCAATACTATGATGTCAAACTTCGATTTTAACAAATCGAGAAAATCATACATTTGCTTCGAACCCAGCAATTCCGACGGATTTGGCGGTATTGTTCCGCTCGTTATAAATTTCAGATTCTCTAATCTCGTATTCCTCAATACTTCGTTGATTTCAACGTTCGAAAAAAGATAATCGCTTAAGCCCGGATAACGCTCCGTCTGAAATACCGAATGTATTCTCGGCTTCCTAAGATCGCAGTCCATTAAAAGCACCTTCTTGTTCGCCTGCGCAAAACTTCCCGCAAGATTTAAAGCCACTGTCGTTTTACCTTCTTCCGGTACGGAACTCGTCACCAGTATTACCCTTAGTTCCGATTCGAGTTTCGAATACATTACTCTCGTTCTCAATGCTTTGAAAGATTCCGATGCCGATGCATTCGGCTTGTTCGCAACTATGAACTCAAGTTGCGATGAACCAAGTTCCTTCAATTCTGCTATGGATGGAATCCAGGCAAGTACTGATATGCCTTTAGATTCGATTTCCTCGGGCGTCTTAATCGATCTGTCAAGATAATTCCTGAGAAACGCGAAACCAATGCCGAGTGAAAAACCCAATAACGCTCCGATTGCGATTATTAACTGTCGGTTCGGCTTTGATGGCTTCTTGGGCAGCAATGCGTGATCAACAAAATTTACGTTTCCTAGTTGTGCCCTTTCGTTAACTATCGATTCCTGATACTTCTCCTCAAGCGTCAGGTACAATTTCTCGTTGGATTTTCTGTCGCGCTCAAGCCTTGCCAATTCTATGCTCTGCGCGGGCAACTTGTCAAACAGAATTTCGTTCTTTGATAAAATCCTGTTAATTGAATTCAGCCTTGCCTTATCGGTTAATATTTCGAGATTCGTCTCAAATAACTTTTGATACAAAATGCTTTTTTCCTGAGGCGTGTTTGCGAGAAGACCGGACCTTATTATGCTTACTTTCTCATCGTAATTCTTTTTCAGCGGGGCTATCTTCTTCTGATAATCGCCGCTTACCCTGTCTTTCAGTTTCTGGTCCGTCGGTATCGATAAATCTATATCTTTCTGAACATCTATCTCGGCAAGTTTTTTCTGAAGTTCCGTAAAATAAGGCTCGCTTAACTGCCCCTCAATATAGTCTATTACGCTTCTGTCAACTTTTTCTATCTCCGTCCTGATTTCATTGTACGCCTTTTGCTTTGAGTATAAACTCACCTCAGTCGCGTTCTTCTCTGCCTGATATGTCGAAAGTTCTTCGACAAGTTTTTTCGCCTGGTCATCAAGAAACATTATCCCGCCCTTTTGCTGGTAATCCTGTATCGATACCTCCGAATTCGCAAGTTCCCGGAATTTCTTCTCCTTTTCCTGTCCCAGAAATTCCCTGATTGTCGTTAGTTCGCGCCTGCTGAAATCAAGATTTATCCTCTGATATGTGTTCGCATAAACATCCGCTATCAGAACTGCCTCGATGTTTGACGGGCTCTGTACTTCGATTTCAATTATATCAAGACCGCGCTTCTGGTTTATCGATACTATTGATAAAAGTATATCTGCTAATGTTTTTGTGCTTAACTTTACATCCTCGTTTCCCTGCCCGCGATTGACGAGATAAAAATAACTGGACTTATTTTCAATGTTCTTAAGCGAATCCAGCAATATTATCGATACCTGCTCGCGTAATGAAAAACTTTTTAAGATTTCTATTTCATTCGAAATATATCTGTCGGATGTAAAACTCTCAGCCTCCGGCATTAAAGATGCCGTTAGTATGCTGCCCTGAGGCTTTGTTATTTTTAATGTGGTTACTGTCTTGTATATATCTACAGTGTTAAGAACATACACTACTGTAATTACAACACTTGCTGCGAAAATTAAAAAGATCGGAAGTAAACTTGTTCGGATTATCCCTAAATACTCCTTAAGATTATTCGTCGGAATCTGATTCGTTCTGTTAGCCTGTTTTGTATTTGCCGGTGCTTGATTCATCCTGTCATTTATTTGTTATGCTTACGATTAAAATTGCAGCCGATAACAGAATTGAGGAGATTGATAAGACAAATGAGAGATTGTCCCTGAAATAATATCGCGGAGAACCCGGTATTATCAGCATATCTCCGGGCTCGAGTATTGGATTTATATGATTCGCTTTTTCCGTTACTTTCTCCTCCCAGACCAGGTCATTGTAATTAAGGTATATCACCTTGTCTTTCGTTATTCCCAGCGAATCATTCTTCGGTCTGTACAATCTTACCTTATCCAGTTCAGCATCCGTTTCCGGTCCTCCCGAATATGACAGAAGATCCAATACCGTTGTTCCGCTGGGTATCAGATATTTTCCCGGATTCTTGGCGTATCCCCAGATGTTAACCTCTATATTTACTTTATCGGGATCACCGAAATTATAATACCCGCCCTGAACATTCTGGCGCTCGGAAACGCCTACCTTAACTTTTTCATCCTGCGAATAGGTAGAAATCAGCGGGATTAACAAAAAAAATATTAAAAAATAT
>DATMXZ010000401.1:0-4830 GCA_035561235.1 Ignavibacteria bacterium | reverse complement strand
GTATAAATATTAAACGTTTAATTTTTATCTACTCGAAGTTGTAAGGCGAGTGTTACGCCGCTTACGACGAGTAAGATACCGGCGAGGTAGAATGAATATTCGAACGTACCGGTTGACGCTTTAATCATTTGCGAAACCCGGCTGAGAATAAATCCTCCGAGTCCCCACGATGTAAAGAGGAGTCCGTAGTTTATTCCGAAATTTTTAAGTCCCCATTTGTCCTTTGACAATGACGGGAACAAAGCGAGGTTGGAGCCATAATTGAATCCGATGAGCGTAGCGAGAAGCAAAGGGATAACGACACCCGGTGAATCGTTCATTGATACGGGAACGGATATGAACATAAGCAAAGCCTGCGCGGAGTAAAGAATGAGGAGTGTTTTTATTCTTCCTATCTTGTCCGAAATCCATCCTGCAACGAGCCTGCCGCCTGCGTTCCCGACGGCGAGAATCGCCACGGCGATGAAAGCGCTTTCGCCCAGACCTTTTTTCACCATTTCAGTAAGAAATCCGATTACCATAAGTCCCGCACCCGCTCCTGCAAAGTAAACGAACCACAGAACATAGAAAGAAGGCGACCTGAGCATTTTCCCCGTTGATATTCCGTCATCAATACGTTTTACAGAACTATTCGAAGCAGTTTGATTAATATTTCTGATGTAATCGTCCGAAGGATTTTTCAGAAACAAAGTTGAGATGAAAGATATAACAAAGAAACCAACGGCGAATATAACGAGCGCGCCCGAGATACCGTACTTTCCAATCAGGTAAGTATAAAGCGGAGCGATGTAAACCGAAGCAAGGCCAAATCCTGAAACAACAATTCCCGTAATCAGACCGGTTTTCTGGGGAGGAAACCATTTTATAGCGACAGGCGTGATTGCCGCGTATCCGAAACCAATTCCCATACCGGTCATTATTCCGTAACCGATTATCCAGACGACGTAGTCGGTAGATAAAGCCGAGAGAAGCAGACCTCCCGTTACGAGAAAAACCCCAATAAAAGTTGTAATGCGCGGACCGAGTTTATCCTGAGTTTTTCCTGAGACTATCATTGTAAAAGCGAATGCGAGAAGCGCTACGGAATACGGATCGTTCAGCGAGGATATTTCCCAGTTGAATCCCGTTCCCGCTTTAATTGATTCTTCGATTGCGACTTTAAGTATGCTCCAGGCATACAGAATTCCAAGGACAAGGCTGATAAGAGAGCCTGCAGCCGTGACCGCGATACCTTTATTTTTCAAATTCCACTCCTGAGGAAATATAGAACTATTTTCTGTGTTTCGAAATGAACTCTTCCACTTCGGGAATTCCGCCCTGATAAATCAGATAACCGTTGCTCGGCTCGCGCTCGGTAATTTCTCCATTTATCGGGGTCATCATAATATTTTTTACCTGTTCCGGGTCATTCGTCTGTCCGAGCGCCCATCCAAGTTTGATATAAGCGACTTCGGGAAGCATATTAGCCGTAGGTATAACGCCGAGTTCCATCATATCCCTTCCTGTATCATAAACGTACATCTGCACATAGCCCCACAAAGTCTGCACCGTCATATAAACCGCGATGTTCTTTTCCTTCGCGCGTTTCAGAGCGGGATAGAGCGGCTTGTTGACGTGACCGAGTCCGGTTCCCGCGATTACGATTCCCTTGTAACCGTTATCGATAAGCGAATCGATGATGTCGGGCTTCATATTCGGATAGTAATAAACTATGCTGACTTTTTCATCGAATGCCGTGTTTACCGTAACGTTTTTGTCATTTCTCCTGCGCTTGTAATCGCTTCTTAAAGGGGTAATCTTTTCCCTGCTGACCATCGCCACGGGAATATCGCCTATCGTTCTGAAAGTCGAGCGGTAACTCGAATGCATTTTTCTAACGCGCGTGCCTCTGTGAAGCAAGCCATATTCGTCCGAAGTCGGTCCGAACATGCAGACAAGCACTTCGGCGATATCGCTTTCCGCTGCCGTCTTCACGCTGTGCATCAGGTTCAGCGCCGCGTCGGACGAAGGTCTGTCGCTCGACCTCTGCGAGCCGACCATAACGATAGGCACGGGAGAATTCTGCACCATGAACGAAAGAGCCGCCGCAGTATGGTGCATCGTATCGGTGCCGTGTCCTATAACTATGCCCTGAATACCCTTTTCAATCTCATTCCCGATTGCCTGCGCCGTACCTATCCATTGTTCGGGCGCCATGTTTTCGCTGAAAACACCGTACAATTTTTCGGTATCTAAATTGCAGATATCGGCAAGTTCGGGCACGGAACCGTAGAGTTCGCCCGGCGTGAACGCGGGAATTACCGCTCCCGTCCTGTAATCGAGCCTTGAGGCGATCGTGCCGCCCGTGCCAAGCAGTTTCACGTTGGGTTTTACGGGGTCGAACGGGAATGCTTTCTCCGGAATCTTATAGTGCGCTTCTTTCCTGCCGTCAATTTTTATGTCTTTTATGCTGTCCGCCAGAACACCGACATTATACCCCGAACGTAGTTTTAGAACGACGTGCAGAGAGTCCGCCGTTTCAGAACGCGGCAATATAATGCCTTTATATTTTGCCCTGCCCGTATCGATTACAACATCGCTCCAGACGAGCGCGTCGAAATTTTTTAACGCGCTTAATGCCTTTCCCTTATATCCTTTATATGAATCGTCGCCCATTACTTTAACTCCTTAATGAATTTTGAAACTGCATTTGAAACAAAGGTGCCGTCAATTCTGCCCCTGACTTTATTCATAACCATACCGCACAGGACTTTTTCAATATTCTCCGCCCTGCGCAGACTCATTCTGTTCAACTCAGCGTAAGTATTCCGAATAATATCCGGCATGTCTTTTTCGTCAATCGGCGGGGGAAAATTATCAAGGTCGAAAATTCCGTATTTCACCGTATCCTGAAGCGCGTGAAGAATTCCTTCTTTTGAAATTAAATTCTGCTTGTACGCCCTTAATATCGCGATGAACACCTCTTCATCTATCCTGTCGAAAACCACCTTCATTTTCCGCAGTCTTTTCGGATACTGTATAAGAACCTTCGCGGCAAGTTTCGGGTCAATTTCCATTTCGGTAACCAACTGTTTGAAAATAACCGCGAGTTTAGAAATTGCGAGAGGCTCAATAAGGTCTTTCGGAACCTTGATTTCCTGATACCATCTTTCCCTTTCCCAGTAATATTCAGGAAGATTCTTCCTAATATTTTCTATTCTTTCTTCAGTAATTCTTTTAGGGGGTAGGTCGGTATCAGGGTACATTCTGTCGGGTCCCGGAAGAATTCTCTCGAAACCTGTCGTGCCGTCCTTCAATGCCTGTCTGGTTTCCGAAGGGACGCCGATTGCTGCTTCACGCGCCCTTATCGCGATTTCCTTCGATGCCGTAGCTGCGTCCGTTTCCGAGCCCCAAACAATGACGACCGTGTCTTTCTCCTGCGCGTTAATGGCTTTTTTAATTTTCTGCCATTCGGCAATTGATATCGTATCCGAAGTGCTGTCTGAATGAATTATGTTCGGCAGGTTCGAAAGGCAGGCGATAACCCTTACCCTGTCAGATATTTCCTTCGAGAAATATGTTTCTGTTTGAGTCTGCCAGTTCAGAAGTCCTTTGAAACCTTTTAATACTACCGCGTTTATAATTTTTTCTTCCTGTACGGAATTCGCTATCGGCTGGTATTTTGTTTTTCTTAGAATTCTTGTGATGTCGTATGTGTGTGATTCGAAGGTATCGGCGGTGATGTTTCTTTTTTTAAGTTCTTCGCGCAGTCTGAGTAAGTTCCATTGTCGCATTGCTTCGTTGTAAGTAAGAAGAGGAATTCTTTTCAGGCTGGGCACGCCTTTTATTTCGATTCTCGTACCGCCCGTCACGCTGACGTTAACATCTTCTCTCGCCGCGCCCGCGCCGGTTCTTACCTTGCCCGTGCTCTTTACGATATTGCTCAATATCTTCCCTACTTCCGCGACTTCGACGGGAGTTTTCATATCCGGCGCCGTGACCGTTTCAATAAGCGGCATACCGAGCCTGTCGGCTATATAAACACGCCTGTGCCCGAAGTCGCTGACTTCACGGCAGGAATCCTCTTCGATTGATAACTGAATAATATCAATCTCCCTGTCTTTATAAGGAACCTTGCCGTCAACGGAAGTAATAGAAGTCCTCTGAAAGCCTGTCGGTATGCTTCCGTCGAGATACTGTTTTCTCGCGATGTGTATCTCGTCTATAATAGAGCATCTGTAGAGCAAACCGATTTCGAGCGCGATATCAAGCGCCTGGTCATTAATTTCGAACGGTGGGGTGTCGTCCATCTCGTAAGTACAGACGGTTTCTCTGTTTATATGGTAGATAATATCTTTCTTTGTCTTAAACTCCATAAGCGCCGTGCCGTCATATTCGCCGAGTTCCGAAAGCGTAGGTCTCATATGCCTGAGTATTTCGGCGTCGAATTTATGATTGTATTTACCGGCAGGGCACCTGCAGAAAAGTTTCTTGTCTGTAAGCAATTGCTGGTGAATTTCCAGCCCGGATTTGAAACCGACGGTCTTATAATCCTCATCGGTCATCTCATTGAACGGTTTAAAAATAAAATCAAACATAATTTATGATAAAGTAAGATGAGTCGAAATTTTCATATCATTTAAGTTACCAATCATATCCGTCAAATTAAAGTTAGAAAATCGCGTACTTGTTATAATTGAAATATTGAGTGGAGTTTTTCAGAGCGGTAAATAAAAGTACAACTAAAATATCTGACGGAATTTGCGGAAATAGAAACGGGCAGCAGAAAAATCCGGAACATAGAATTTATATCTTTCAAATTATATATATTAGTTTTACATTATTATATAC
>DATMXZ010000400.1:0-5703 GCA_035561235.1 Ignavibacteria bacterium | reverse complement strand
AACTTAATCTCAACGAAAGTTTTATTTCCCGTATCTGGATGAACCCTTCCAATTACGGAGAATTGAAGACTACGGAGGGGAAAAATGTTGAAGTATTAAGTTACGGGAAGCCGAATTACGATTCGGGCGCGGATTTCACCGACTCTCTGATTAAGATAGACGGTGTTTCTTATTCGGGCGATGTGGAGATTCACTGTTCACTGAAGGACTGGAAACTGCACAATCACACGAAAAACAGGAAGTACAACAGGGTGATACTGAACGTGGTGATGTGGGGCGAAGACAAGGACGACTACAAGCCCGGCACGTTAAAGAGAACGATACCGACAGTCGTGCTTTCGGAATTTCTGAACAAGTCCATTCACGAAATCTGGAAGGAAATAATAAACAATCCTGTTCCCGTTTCGGGTCTGCCCTGTTCGGATGACATCGGCAAACTCGACGGAGAGTTCGTCAGGGATTTTCTGAACGATCTCGGAATGGAACGGCTGAAATACAGGGCGGGGCGGATAAAGCAGAGGTTTGACACGTGCGAGAGCGAGCAATCGAAGGATTCATCGAGGATTGTCTGGGAAAAAATCCTGCTTGAGTTTGTTTTTGAAGCGCTTGGTTTTTCAAAGAACAAGACGCCGTTTTTAAAGTTGTCAAGAATGCTTGACACGGAGAAATTAAGCGTTCACTGCGATTCCATTGAGGACACCGACGCCGTACTGTTCGGCGCGTCGGGGTTGATTCAAGCGGACAGGGATTCGTACGTATCAAGGATAAAGGCGAAATGGGCGGCGCTGAACAAGGAACTGAGAATAGACTCGATGGACAGGTCAGAGTGGAATTATTTCAGGCTCCGGCCTGTAAATTTTCCGACATTAAGGATGGCGTACGCGTCGGGGTTTCTTTATGAAATAATGAAGGGAAATTTATTCAAGAGAATTATATTCTGTTTCAAGAACAGCAGGGACACGATGAAGGAAATATCGAACCTGTTATCGGGAATAAACTATTCGGGGTACTGGAAAACGCATTACGATTTCGGTAAATTGTCCGGGACCGTAAAGACCGCGGCTGGTCAATCGAGGATAGAGGATATAATCGTCAACGTCATTATCCCGCTCGCGTACGTATATTCGCGGGAATTCAGGAATGAAGATTTGTTCCTGAAGATGAAAAAACTTTACAGGACGGAAGAGGACAGAAGCGACAACACGATACTGAAGGATATGAAAAAGCATCTGGGCCTGACGCCGGGAAGTATTTGCGAGAGCCAGGGCATAATACACCTTCATAATTTTTACTGCACGAAGGAGAAATGCAGCGAGTGCAAGATAGGGGAGAAAGTAATAGACAAATTTTCGGTTTCCGATGCAATAAGGGAAATCACATATTAAAATACATAGATGGCAAAGTTAAACATTCAGGATTTAGAAAATACGTCGTTAAGAGTAAGGGAAAGCATCGTCCGGATGTCGACGGGCGGAGGTAATTTTCTCGGTTCGTCTCTTTCGTGCGCAGACATACTCGTGTTCCTGTACGGGCATTATCTTAACATAAGCAAGGACAACCTAAACGACCCGACGAGGGATTACTTTTTCCTGTCGAAGGGTCACAACGTATCGGCGCTTTATTCGGTTCTCGCCGAATCGGAAATAATAGGAAAGGAAAGACTTCGCAATCATTTAAAGATGAACGATTTCATATACTGGCAGCCGAATTTAAACGTACCCGGAATAGAATTTCATTCAGGCTCTTTAGGACATCTGCTGGGAATAGCGGCGGGGGTCGCGATGGACTGCAAGACGAGGAATCAATCGAACAAGGTTGTTGTGCTGATGGGCGACGGCGAACTCAACGAAGGAACGGTATGGGAGGCGGCGCTTGTAGCGGGTTCGAAAAAAATCGATAACTTAATCGCGGTTGTTGACAGGAACAAGTATCAGGCGAACGCGGGAACGGAAGAACTTATCAGGCTTGAATCGATACAGGATAAGTTCAAATCATTCAGGTGGTCAGTAAGAACCGCCGCCGGGCACGATTTTGCATCATTATCGAGGGCTTTTTCACGTCCCGAAGCAGGGAAACCAACGATGGTGATAGCGAACACTATACGCGGCAAGGGGATACCCTCAATAGAATCGAGGTCGGACTTATGGTTTGCCGACCTGCGGGATGAGGAAATCGAGAATCTGTTAAAAGAACTTCACGCTGTCTGAGGAACTAAATATCCAGATAACTCTGCTCTTCTTCTTTAAACATTTTGAGAACTTCTTCCTTTGATTTTGCAGTAAGGAGTTTTTCTCTGAATTCATCTTTATTCATAAGCCTTGAAATGCGGCTCAGGAGTTTGATGTGCATGTTGAGCATGCTGTCTTTTCCGACGAGCAGGAATATATAGGTTACTTTTTCCCCGTCAATTGAATCGAAATCTACGGGATCTTTCATTATAGCGAATGCCGCGACGATGTCCTTAATATCGTCTGATTTTCCGTGAGGAATGGCGAAGCCTTTTCCGACGCCCGTCGATACGAGTTTTTCCCTTTCGAATACGCAGCTGCGCACGGCTTCGAGGTCAAGGATGTTGCCTGAGCCAGCGGCGAGGTCAATCATTTTATTTATTGCTTCGTTCTTGTCGTTAGCAGATAGATTTATAGCAATAATCTGATCCGTTAAAATGTCGCTAACTTTCATTTATTTAAATATTAAAATTTGTAAAAATTATCTTATATATTTCAGAACTTTGATTTTAAAATCATCGAGAAGCGCGGAAGACCGTTCCGCCGAGTCCGTTTCGACGTTCAGGTGCACAATATTTCTTGATTTATCGGGGATGCAGAGCACGGTGTCCGTGTCATTCAGGAAAACTTTAACCCCGTCGATTAATTGTTGCTTGTAGTTAATTGTATCCTCCATGAATCTTCTCATAACCTTACCCTTATCCTCTCTCGGGCAGGGGAGGTTAAGTTTTGCCATATGGAGTCTAGGAATGTCTCTGTCAATCTGTTCGATAGAAAGACCCGTTTTGGAAATCATTTCAAGGGTCTTGGCGATAGAGAACATTCCGTCTGTAGCGTAAAGGAAATCCGGGAAGAAGACGCCGCGGCGCGTGCCTCCGACGAATTTAACTTCCTTATCGTTGCAAGCCATCATCATATTATAATGTGAGTCCTTGACGCGTATAACCTCGACGCCGTATTGGTTCGCGACGATATCGACTTCGCGCGACGCCTGAACGGGCACGGCGATTTTTTTCGCATTCGGATTCGCCGTGAGGAAGAGTTTGAGCATAACTACGAGGAACCTGTAATCGTCAATGAGTCTTCCGTCGTGTGTTGCCATCCAGGTTTTTTCGCCTCCCGCATCAATCATAAAACCGATATCGAATTTCAGGGATTTCACGACGAAGCAGAAATTATTCAGGGCTTTTTTGAATTCGTCTTCTTCCCTTGTAATTCTGTGCTTGTCGAGATGGGCGGAGAGGGAAACCACTTCGCAGTTAAATTCTCCGAGAATATTGGGAAAAATAGTCGAAGTGATACCGTGGGAATAATCAAGAACAATTTTAAACTTGCGTTTGCGAATGGTTTCCAGGTCGAGCGATTCGATGAAATGCTCTTTATATTTTTCGTTAGTTCTTTCGGGATACTTCAGAGTGCCAACGTCGGGGTAGTCTGCTCTCTGATATTCTTCGCTGAAGAACATTCTTTCGATGGATTTTGTCTTGCTGCTCGACAGGTCCTTACCGTCCTTATCGAAGAATATAATGTCAGTTGAGCCCGGGTCGAAGGGAGATTTACGCACGAAAATGCCGCCCGCATGGCTTCCGCTTTTGAGTTCCTGTCGCATAATCGGAATGGGGATTACCTGAAGGTCGTGTACATTGTCTCCGGCAGACAGAATGCCCGACGTAATGGAGCGTTTAATCATATTAGATATATCGTCGATATCCCTTCCGACGAGGACGCTTTTATTGCTTCCGATGAACGCTCCGTAAACAGAGCCGAGTTTAGACCCGAATTCGGGATTAATCTGGAGATTGGAGAGTCCCGTAATTCTCGAGTCCGTGAACAGGTCATTGAAGAAAGTATCTTCCTGAATAAGGCTTCTTGTTACCTTTGAGTTGTTATCGACATTTTTCTTATCCCAGATTTTTATGCTTGAACTTACGAACACATTTTTTCCGATATGGCAGTTATCGCCCACGAAAACAAAATCGTTAATTCTCGTGCCTTCGCCGATTTCGCAGTTTTTACCGATGACGTCAAAAATAATTTTAGCGCCCGAATGAACGATGACGTTATTCCAGAGAATTGAGTTTCTGACTTCCGCGCCTTTTTCAATGAGGACTTCGCTTCCGATAATGCTGTTTTCGACGGACGCACCTTTTTCAATCTTCGCGTGGCCGTTGATGCAGTTCGTGCCGGATTTTTCGAATGTAATGTGAGAGAGTCTGCCTTCGAGCACGTCCATATTAGCGTTTATGTATTCTTCCAGATTGCCGACATCGCGCCAGTAACCTTTGCTCTTGAATCCGTAAATCGGGATATTTTCATTAAGCAGCAGCGGGAAAAGGTCTTTTGAGAAATCGAAATTTTCGCCTTCGGGAATATAGTCGAATATTTTTTTACCGAAGCAATAAATGCCTGTATTGATGGTATCGGAAAAAACTTCGGAAGAAGAAGGTTTCTCGAGGAACCGAACGATTCTGTTTTCGCTGTCGGTCAGGACTATTCCGTACTGAAGCGGATTATCCGAACTGTAAAGAGAAATTGTCGCGACGGAATTTTTTTCTTCGTGGAAGCCGTAAATATCGGACAGGTTGAAATCGGTAATTACGTCTCCGCTTATAACGAGAAACTCGTCTTTGATAAACTTTTCCGAAAGTTTAACGGCTCCTGCCGTGCCATAATCCTTGTCGGGCAGGACGTAGTCAATTTTAACTCCGAATTTCGATCCGTCGCCGAAGTATCTTCTGATTATTTCCGGCTGATAATACAGGAGCATAACGTAATCCGTGATGCCGTGCAATTTGAGCAAGGTGATTACGTGCTCGAGCATCGGAACGTTAACAATCGGAACCATCGGTTTCGGAATATTATTTGTCAGCGGTCGGAGTCGTGTACCGAAGCCGCCTGCCATTATTACTGCGCTTCTCTTCAAAAGACAATTAGTAATTAATAATCAGTAATTAGTAATTTCAAAAGCCGTCATTTATTTTAATGTACAAACTATTTAAAAAACTATTCGTTTGATTTCAACCATTTAATAATAAATGAATCAAATATATTTGAATTAAATATCCCATTATATCTCAATCTCTTCGGCTGCTCTTTTCATCATTATTCTTTGATGTTCGAATTATCGAAAAGATTATCCGTGTAACTTCGTCGCAATCCTTAATAAGTGAATCAAACATATTTTGATTCAGATACTCAATATCTCTTAATATTCTAAGCCAGTAGTTCGTTTCTCTGGCTTCTTTATAAACAATAGACAGTTTGTTCAAGAAATCTTTTCTTGAGACTCCCCCAATCGCTTCTTCAACATTTGCACCTATCGAGGTTCTGCTTCGAAGTACCTGCCTGCTTATAATATTTTCTTTCTTTTTTTCGCAGAGAAACCGGTAAAGTTTTGCTATTCTAACCGAAAAATCATACGATTTTTCGACAACTAGATTTCCTCCTTTGGATATCAAGTTATCCTCCTTTATAA
>DATMXZ010000399.1:0-5853 GCA_035561235.1 Ignavibacteria bacterium | reverse complement strand
AAATAATCCGCTATAATGCAATAATAAATTTTTTGCTTTGTGTAAAATGATTAAATTACAAAAATTGATTCAAACAAAATCTTTCTGTGTTCACCGATGTCGGAATTTATACACTTACATAATCATACTCACTATTCGCTGCTCGACGCAATCTGTACGGTTGACGGCCTTGTAAATGCCGCCGCCGAAAACAAGATGAACGCGGTCGCCCTGACGGACCACGGAGTTATGTACGGAGCGATGGAATTCTACAACAAGTGCAGAAACAAGGGTGTGAAACCCATCATCGGTTTTGAAGCGTACGTGGCGCAGGGCAGTTCGCGATTCGACAAGGGAAAGAAGATTGAAACTGTCGGTTCGACCGCGGACATAATCGACACTGAAAACTCCGACGGTCTTTCCGTCGCGAATATCAACTACGCGCATTTAATTCTTCTCGCGAAGAATGAAAAAGGCTACAGGAATTTAATCAAACTCAATTCAATCGGGCACACGGAAGGATTTTATTACAAGCCGAGAATCGACCTCGAAGTTCTTGAAAAATACCGCGAGGGCATTGTCGCGCTTTCCGCCTGCGCGGGCGGCGTGATTTCCTGCTACATTGTCCGCGGCGATATGGCGAAGGCGAGGCAGATGACGGGAATTTACAAGGACATTTTCGGCGAAGATTTTTATCTCGAGATTCAAAATCATCTCACGATTGAAATTGAAAAAAAGGTGCTGAAGGCGATGCCCGCGCTGGCGAAAGAGTTCGGGCTTAAACTAATCGCGACAAACGACGTCCATTACATAAAAAAGGAGCACGCCGTAGCGCACAATATTTACCTTCACATAAGTTCGAAGCAGAACCGCAACGGCGACACGCGCGATATGGTAAACGACCTGCGTTACGGCACAGACCAGATTTATTTCAAGACGGCGAAAGAAATGTGCGCGCTCTTCAAGGATTTTCCAGAAGCGATACGCTCGACACTTGAGGTAACCGAAAAATGCAATCTTGAACTCGACACGAAGACGAACCACATGCCGAATTTTCCGATACCCGCCGATTCCGGCGCTGACAATCTCGACGATTATCTCAAGAAACTCGCGAACGAGGGAATGCGAAAACGCATCTGTGACATAACGTCCGAAACCGAAGAGCGGCTTGAGTACGAACTCGGCATCATCAAGAAAATGGATTTCTCGGGTTATTTTCTTATTGTCGCCGACTTCATTCAGGCGGCGAAGGACCGCGGAATTCTTGTCGGTCCGGGAAGAGGAAGCGCCGCGGGAAGTCTCGTGTGTTACTGCATGGGAATCACGAACGTGAATCCGCTTGATTACAATCTGCTGTTCGAAAGGTTTCTCAATCCCGAAAGAATTTCAATGCCCGACATAGACATCGATTTTCAGGACGACCGCCGCGACGAAGTAATTCAGTACGCGAAGGAAAAGTACGGCGATAAGTCGGTCGCGCAGATTATCACGTTCAACAAACTCGCTCCGCGCGGTGTGCTTAAGGACGTCGGACGCGTTCTTAATTTTCCTTTCGACGAAATAAACAAACTGACGAAGTTCATACCAATTGTTTTTGGAAAGGTGAAGCCGCTCGCGGACTGCATAAAGGAGGTGCCCGATTTCAAGAACTACTTCATCGCGGGCAACGAGGCGCAGAAACATGAAAGAAAAAAGATGTTCGAATATTCGACTGTACTCGAAAACCTTAACAAGAATTCATCGATTCACGCTTCGGGCGTCGTGATAGCGCCTTCTGACATAATCGACTACGTTCCGCTTTCAAGGGCAAGGGACCCCGAAAAGAAGAACGGCGACACTGACGAGGAAATTGTTTACTGCACGCAGTTCGATATGAACCGTCTCGAGGATGCGGGACTCATAAAGATGGACTTTCTCGGTCTGAAAGAGTTAAAAGTAATCGGCAAGACGCTTAAAATAGTTAACGAGACGCACGGGCTTAATCTTACGACGGACAACATTCCGCTCGACGATAAAGAAACGTACGACCTGTTTTCTCAGGGCGCGACAGTCGGGATATTCCAGTTTTCGAAAAGCAAGATGCGCGAGTATCTTTCGAAACTGAAGCCGAAGAACATCAACGACCTCGCGGCTATGAACGCGCTGTACCGTCCCGGTCCGATGAAACTCATTCCCGACTTCATCGACAAGAGATACGGAAGAAAGCAAATAACATATCTTCATCCTTTAATGGAGAACGCCCTGAAGGACACTTACGGAATCATAGTTTATCAGGAGCAGGTGATGCAGATTGCCCGCGAGGTAGCGGGATTCACGATGGCGCAGGCGGACAATATGAGAAAAGCGATGGGAAAGAAAATCAAGGAGAAGATGCAGCAAATCAAGACGGATTTCATAAACGGCGCGACAAAGAACGAGGTGCCGAAAAAAATCGCCGAGCAGATTTTTTCTTTGATACTTGATTTCGCGGATTACGGTTTTAATAAATCGCACGGTGTCGCGTATTCGGTGCTCGCGTATTATACGGCATACCTGAAAACGCATTACCCGCTTGAGTTTCTGGCAGTTTCGATGGAGGGAAGAAAAGACGACGAAACGGAATTGCAGTATCTCGCTGACGAATGCAAGAGGATGAAAATCAAGTTGAGCCCGCCGGACATAAACGAAAGTTTCGCGGGATTCAAAGTTCGGTACACGAACGAGAAGACGAAAGAGGGCGAAATCATTTACGGACTGAGCGCGATTAAGAACGTCGGCGAGAAAGCGGCGGAAAACATAATCGAAGAGCGTGAAAAGAACGGACCGTTCGTCAGGTTCGACGAATTTCTCACCCGGGTTGACCTGCGGCTCGTTAACAAGAAAACCGTCGAAGCGCTGATATTCGCGGGAGCGTTCGATTGTCTTCACGGGAACAGGAGAAAACTTTACCTGAATCTCGAACGCGCGGTGCTATTCGCTTCGAAAATTAAAGACGCTCCCGAAATGCGCGGGCAGCACGGGCTTTTCGGCAACACGCCCACACATAACGGAATTTCGGAACTCCGCCTTGAGGATTATGAGGAATTCCACGAAGTAGAAAAATACAACAACGAAAAAGCGGCTGTCGGATTTTATCTTTCGGGACATCCGCTCGACAGGTACAGGCGCCACATTGAAAACTTTGTGAACCTCAGTTTCGGAGACGACGTTAACGAGGTTGACCCTTCCGATATGAACTCCGCGAGGATGTGCGGTGTTATAAGCGATATGCAGGTCAAGTTCTCGAAAAAGGGAAATAAGTTCGCCGTGTTCAACCTGATAGATTTTTACGGGCGCGGGGAGTGCGTGGCGTTCAGCAAGTTGTACGAAAACAAGCAGCGGCTTTTCGAGGATGATATGCTCGTGTTCGTCGAGGGCAAGGCGGAAGATTCGGGAGACAAGTTGAAACTGATAGTCGAAAACATTCATCCGATAGACCATTTTCAGGAAAATCTCGCGTCGAACATCAATCTCATACTCCCCGGCGGAGAAGACGGGTGCGGAAAACTGAAAGAAATCAGGGTTCTGGCGGAAAAACATCCCGGAACCTGTTTACTTTATTTTTCGATTAACGACAACGGAGTTATGAAACGGTTTGTTTCAAAAGATATTAAAGTTTCCGCTTCAAAAGAATTAATTTCAAACTTGAAAAATATTCTTGGAGAAGATAACTTGCTTATAAACTAATTTACAAACATTCACATACACTAACTTGAAAGGATTATATTAATGCATCCACTCGAAATAACAGATGCCAATTTTGCAGCCGAAGTTGAAAAGTCCGATATCCCTGTTCTGCTTGATTTCTGGGCGGTATGGTGCGGCCCGTGCAAGATGATTGCTCCGATAGTCGAAGAACTCGCGGGCGAATACCAGGGAAAGGCAAAGATTGGAAAAGTTGATGTTGACAACAATCCCGGAATAGCGGGCAAGTTCGGAATCAGAAGCATTCCGACGCTCCTTCTGTTCAAGGGCGGACAGGTTGTTGACCAGATTGTCGGCGCAGTTCCGAAAGGGCATATTGTAGATAAATTAAATTCTCACATAGGTTAATTTATATTCAATATTCTTTTTTCAAAGATGTTAAACCCCGCAAATGCGGGGTTTTATATTTTCCACATAAAAAACCCCCGCGTAAGCGGGGGGTTTTTTAAACGATTTGAATTATCCGGTATGCTATTTCAATATTACCATCTGCTTCGTGCTTGTAAAACTTCCCGTTTCAAGTCTGTAGAAATAAATTCCGCTTGAAATATTTTCTGCGTTGAATTCCGCTTCGTGTGAGCCGGCGTTTACGAAACCGTTGACAAGCACTGACACTTCTCTTCCGAGCGCGTCGAAAACCGAAAGTTTAACAAATGAGTTCTTCGGTATTTCGTACCCGATTCGCGTGAACGGGTTAAACGGATTCGGATAGTTCTGGAATAATTTATATTCCTTCGGAGTGTTTACGATTCCGGGATTTCCTGTACCCGTTGCGGGGCTGATGTCAACTCCGAAATTATAGACGTACGCGTCCTGCCCCTGCACGCCGAACGGATAAACCGTGCTGTACGTTCTCCGCTTGCCCGTAAGGTAGGTCGTACCCCAACTGTACAACGCGGCGCCTGAGGCGCTTTGCTGTTCTACCTGTATAATCAGGCTTTTTGTCGAATCATAATAGAACGGGTGGTCAAGCGCCATAGAAAACCAGGAACCCGCCGTGCCGGTTAAAGACGTGGACGCCCTGAAAAAGACCGTATCCATCGGTCCCGTGTAAAAAGCGCTTGTCGGAAGATTTGTAATTGTAGCAAGCCCGAACATTATTCTGAAGTTCGTGTATGTAAGCGGACCGAATGTTGCGGCAGCCATCCCGTAAAAAGTCGTGATGTTGCCCGAACCCGCCTGATTCGGGAGATTTAGGTTGCCCGGCAGGATAAGCCACTGCACCATTCTACCGCCTGCTGTGCCGAGCGGAAACGTATTTCCGTTATTGGTTGTGTTATAATTGTAATATTGCGGGGTTTGAGAATGAAGAAACGAGGATGCCGCAAGAAACAAAACGATAAGATAAATTGATTTTTTCAACATTTCCCTTTCATTATAATTTACAAATAAGGTAATTTCTTTTTTCACTGCCTTGACACTTTTATTGCGGACTACATTTCGCTAACAAACGGCGAGGCCCGGTGAAAAATCACTATCTGTGCAATTGATAAATCGATGCGTATCGAAACGCGGGGACATTCCCGAAACGCGTGACAAAAAGAACAAAATCTTGCTATGAGCAAATAAATAATAGATTATAAAAACTGCAAGTCATTTATCGGAATGGGAAATGTTTTACCGGACAGTTACGGCGGAGTGAATGTTATTTCGCTGTTTAGCGGGAAAGTTCCGAAAATACACCGTGTCCCGAATGTATTTTCAATAGCCTCTTCCTCTCTGAGCAGAACAGCAAATGGTCATTCGCCTATTATCTTCACGAGCACTCTTTTCTTTCTTTTGCCGTCGAACTCGCCGTAGAAAATCTGCTCCCACGGTCCGAAGTCAAGCGAGCCGTCCGTTACGGCGCAAACGACTTCCCTGCCCATTATAGTTCTTTTAAGATGCGCGTCGGCATTATCCTCGAACCCGTTGTGCTTGTACTGCGAATAGGGTTTTTCGGGAGCAAGTTTCTCCAGCCAGGTTTCGTAGTCGCCGTGAAGACCGGGCTCGTCGTCGTTAATGAAAACCGACGCTGTTATGTGCATCGCGTTCACAAGCGCGAGTCCTTCTTTAATGCCGCTTTCAGCGATGCAACGGCTTACATCGGCAGTGATGTTTATCAGTTCTCTTCTTTTGGTTGTATTGAACCAGAGTTCTTTTCTATATGAT
>DATMXZ010000398.1:0-18872 GCA_035561235.1 Ignavibacteria bacterium | reverse complement strand
ATATTACATCGGGCAAAATCATTCCATAAAAACCTGATTTTTTTAAGATCGTTCTGGATTTATATACAAAATACATAAACGAATCTATCATTCTCACAATTATATCGGCATAACTTTTTCTTAAATAGCTTAATTCAATTTCGGAAAAATCAGCCCCCCATGGCGGATTACCCACGATAGCATCGAAGCCGCCGGATTTCATTATTTCGGGGAAGCGTTTTTCGAAGTCCATAGGGTTTAATTTGCGCTCTTCTTCGGACTGGAACATTTTGCCTTCGAGTATGTCTGTTCCGATTAATGAGTTTCCGCAGACAATGTTGTTGGTGAGGTCGGGCAATATTTTTTCGTGGAACAGGACCTGCATTTCATTAGCCGTGGCGAGCGTTTCATCTTCAAGCATTTTCAGGGCGAGAGACAATTGCGTTACTTCTACAGCCTGATGGTCAATGTCAACGCCGTAAATATTATTTAGAAGTATATTCTGCTTTTGCCTTATGCTCAGAACGGGCGCGCCTTCCTTGAAGAGGCATCCGTCCGCTTTCGCGTCGTCGTGATGATTCCAGTAATAATTATTGTGGTATTCGAGAAGCGTTTCGAAAACACCGATGAGGAAAGAGCCGCTTCCGCAGGCGATATCGGCGAAACGGAGTTTTGATATTTCCTTTGGCGATTTATTTTCAATTAATTTGCCGACAGTGTTTTGAACTATGTAATCCACGATGTACTTCGGGGTATAATAAACTCCGCCCGCTTTTCTCACTTCCGGTTTTTCGTCAATCCGCACGCGCTTATCGGTCGCGACAACTACCTTTCCGAGAAATCTTTCGTAAATCGAGCCGAGTATGTGAATCGGAATCAGGTTATAATTATATCCGTTAGGATTACGCTGTGAGAAATCGAGGCAGATGTCAGCGAACCCGCTTAATTCGGGACCGCTGAATTTCTGGCTGTCTATGAAATGCTCTTTAAAAACGATACCGTTATACTTCGCGTTAAGGGCTTTGCAAATTGAAATGAAATCCGTCCAGGAGTTTTTAGAGAGTCCGAGTTTTGAGACATAATCATCATCCTCAATTAATTTATCTTCAAGGAAACGGATGAACACGAGACGGTCAATAGTTCTTTGCGTCGCCTCTGTGAGTTCGTCGCTCGTAAGATTCAAATCGTTTTTCTTGAACGCTTTAGCGAGTTTTTCCCTGACTCCGTCAAGGTATTCGAGAAATTCCTCGTCGATTGTCTGCTGTTGAAGTTTTAATGCCGCCGGCTGAACGCCTTTTATTTTCAGTTTAGGCAGAGAGTCGGAATATTCTCCGAGAGAATTCTTTGCGACTTCTTCACGGGCAAACAGGAAATAAATCTTTTCAAACTTTTCCTTTACGGCGTAATCATTATAATTGAAACATAAATGATTCGGATTCTTCAGCACGGTGTTTATATCGGGCTTAAACCTGCAATCAAGAATGTGGAACTCTTCAAAGTCGGTCAGGACTGCTACGGGCGTCGATGAAAAGCGGGCGTATCGAATTGTCTGATAGTAAAACATCGGGTCTTTCAGGTTTCGCGACGGCTTCTTTGCCTCGACGAAGAATTTCGGCTCTTTAAATTTCGGCTCAATGTAAAATGTATAATCCGGGCGGCGCTGGTTAATCTGGGTTTCCTCGACTTTTACTTCCTGCCTGTAAGGATTTCTTTGTTCCGTATGGTTCACGTCCCATCCGAGAGCGATAAATAATCTGTCGATATAGTCCTTGCGCGCCTGTTGTTCATTGTATTTCGGAGAGAGATAGTGGCTTTCATTTTCTTTGAAATCGTCCACGAGACGGCAAACTTTTTCAAAAGCAGAATCAAAAGAATTCATACGAAAGATTTGTTTCTCTTAAAATAATGAAAATATTTTATTTAATTTATGGAAAAACCGTGTTAAGGAATTATCAGGAGATGATAATTTTTTGTGTGTGTTTTTATTGGCTTATGGTGCGTGCTGTTTGCTTTCGGTGTTTGCAAGACGGATGTCCAGGGTGATTCGGGGTAAATGAAGAGCGCATTCCTGCTTATGGATACCGTGTGCTTCGCGCTTCTGCTTATAGAGCACGGTCTGATATAAAACGAAAACGGGAGTCTCCGTTTTTCTGGGGACTCCCGGATTATTAAAAGATTGAAAATCAGAATCCGAATTCCGTTTTTAAGATGTGGCGCGCGCCTTCTTCGAAACTTCTCGGTTTGTATTCGGGCATTATTGTTTTAAGATAGGATATGTCCGTCATTTTCTGAAACATTCCGTCGGGTTTCGACACATCCCATTTTATGTCGCCGTCATAACCGACGAGATTGCGTACTGTTTCCACGTATTCCGAGATTGTGTTGTCAACGCCCGTTCCGATGTTCACGATTTTTGAGTCGTTGTAATTTTCCATAAGGTATATTAACGCGTCGGCGCAGTCTTCAACGTAGAGCGCTTCGCGCCTCGGTCTGCCCGTTCCCCAGAATACGGGAACGACGCCTTCGCGCTTCGCCTTGACCATTTTTATTATCGTCGCCGCGAAGAAGTGGCTGCTCTGCAGGTTGTAGTTGTCTTTCGGTCCGTACATATTAGTCGGCATCGCTTCTATCGTGTTTATTCCGTACTGGTTTCTGTAGAGTTCGCAGGCGACTATTCCCATTCCCTTCGCCATCGCGTATCCCTTGTTCGTTTCCTCGAGAGGTCCCGCCATGAAACGCGATTCATTTATCGGCTGGGGATTTTCTTTCGGATATATGCAGGTTGAACCCGTGTATAAAATTTTTGTCTTCGGAGAATGCTCTTTTATGGATTCAAGCGTGTAAAGAATCATCAGTGCGTTCTGGTACAGAAAATCCGCCTGACGCGTGCTGTTGGCGAGTATTCCGCCGACAAGCCCCGCTACCATATACAAATAATCGGGCTGAATGTTTATGAGAAAATCATCGACCATCTGCTTGTTAAGCAGGTCGAATTCCGTGTCCTTGGATACCGCGTAAATATTTTTATATCCCTTTGCTTCAAGCCTTCTCACGACCGCGCTTCCGAGCATTCCCGAGCCGCCGAATACCGCTGTTTTATTTGTCTTAGCCATTGAATTATATTATTAAAATTTTTCTTTCCGTCATTTCCTCAATTGCGTACTTTATTCCTTCCTTGCCCGCGCCCGACTGTTTCATTCCGCCGTAAGGCATCGAATCGACCCTGAACGCGGAGACGTCATTAATAACAATTCCGCCCGCTTCGATGTTCTCGAAAGCGTACATCGCGTGCCTGAGGTCGTTCGTGAATACGCCCGCCTGAAGTCCGTATTCGGAATTGTCAACTTCAGCTGCCGCTTTTTCGAAATCATCGAACTTCTGAAGCGTCAGCACGGGCGCGAATACTTCTTTTGAATTTACGTTGCAGGATGCAGGCGCGTCTGCGATAATCGTCGGCTGTAAAACCGCTCCTTTCCTTCCTCCGCCCGCGAGAAGTTTGCCGCCTGATTCGAGAGCCTCGTTTATCCATCTCTCCGCTCTTATTGCCTCGGTCTCGTTTATCATCGGTCCCGAAAGGCAGTCCTCGTTTTCAGGGTCTCCGTAAACCGCTTTCTTCGCGCCTTCGACGAGAAGTTTCTCGAATTTGTCATAGATATTCCTGTGAACGAAAACTCTCTGCACGGAAATGCACGACTGTCCCGCTGAATAAAACGCGCCGGTTATTATTTTCGCCGCGGCTGTGTTTATGTCCGCCGATTCGTCCACTATTACACCCGCGTTTCCGCCGAGTTCAAGCGATATTTTTTGCCGGGAAAGTTTCTTTTTAATTCCCCAGCCGACGAGAGGGCTTCCGGTGAAACTAATCATCTTTATTCTGTCGTCCGGTATGAACTCCTCAATCTCCGCGCCTGATGACGTGACCACGTTCACGGGGCAGTAATCAAGCCCCGCTTCCTTAGCCGCCTCCATCACGATTTTTACCGTCTCGATTCCGCTGCAAAACGAAGCCGAAGCGGGTTTCAGAAGCACCGTGTTTCCCGCGGCAAGGGCAGGGGAGAGTTTATGAGCCACGAGGTTCACGGGGAAATTCCACGGAGTAATGCCGAGTATGACACCGAGCGGAAAACGCCTGACGTATCCCTGCCTGTTCTCCGTTCCGCGTAATTGGTCGAGCGGGAGAATTTCTCCTTCGATTCTTCTCGCCTCTTCGCTTCCGGTTTTGAAAGTGAAAACCGCCCTGTCGATTTCAACGCGGGAAAACTTAATCGGCTTGCCCGTTTCGAGAGTAATCAACCGCGCGAGTTCCTCTTTTCTTTCCGCGATTTTGCGGGAAATGTTTTCGAGCATTTCGGCTCTAACGTATGACGGGACTTTCCTGTATTTCCCGAACGCTGACGTAAGATAGTTCAGCGATTCGTTTACCTGCTTTTTTGACGTCCTGAAAACTTTCCTGACGACCTTGCCCGAATACGGATTCACGATGTCAATTGTTTCTTCCGAACCGGCGAACCCGTTACATATTATGAATTTTTCCGCTTCCATTGAATTGTTTTTTCAAGTTAAGAATTTTGAATGTCATTTTTTAGGCAGAGAAAAAAGATACAAAATAAAAAATCGATTAACCACCTTACGGCAGTTAACCGACCCTTGCAAATCCTGTCCGGACTAACTCTTGTCGTCTTTTTTTGTTTCGGTCTTTCCGGCGTCGGTGATTTCTTTCTCTATATCGGTTGTCGCCTTCTTGAATTCCTTGACGCCTTTGCCTATGCCCTGCATGAATTCGGGTATTTTCTTCGCTCCGAAGAGGACAAGAATTACTATTACTATCAGAATTATTTCCGGTGTTCCGAGACCAAACATATTAAACTCCTTTTAAACTTTTATTTCTGTGACTTCACTTCCGCCGGGAGGAAACTCCCGTCGGGCACGCAAACTTTATTTCTTTGACTTCATTCCGCCGGGAGGAAACTCCCGTCAGGCACGCTAACTTTATTTCTGTGACTTCACTTCCGCCGGGAGGAAACTCCCGCCGGGCACGCTAACTTTTACTCTTTGTCTTCATTTCCGCCGGGAGGAAACTCCCGCCGGGCACGCTAACTTTTACTCTTAGACTTCACTTCCGCCGGGAGGAAACTCCCGCCGGGCACGCTAACTTTTACTCTTTGACTTCACTTCCGCCGGGAGGAAACTCCCGTCGGGCACGCTAACTTTTACTCTGTGACTTCACTTCCGCCGGGAGGAAACTCCCGCCGGATACTTTTTCCGTCTAAAATTTTAAATTACGCTTTCTGCGACTCCCTGAAGAAGTCTCAAACCGTCGGTATTGCCGAGCGATTTGTCCGAGGCTCTTTCGGGATGCGGCATCATACCCATAACATTTCTTTTAGTGTTTTGAATTCCCGCAATATTCTTCAAAGAGCCGTTCGGATTATCTTCGTATGTAAATAGAATCTGATTATTTCCGATTAACTCAATCAAAGTATCGTCGCTGCAGAAGTAATTTCCTTCGCCGTGCGCGACGGGAAGTTCAATGTTTTCCTTGATGCCGTACTTATAAGTAAAGATACTTTTATTATTTTCTACTTTCAAGGTTACAGTTTTACAGACGAACTTCAGGTTCTCGTTCTTCAGCAATGCGCCGGGAAGCAGCCCCGACTCGCACAATATCTGAAAACCGTTGCATATTCCAATCACGATTCCGCCTCTCTCAGCGAACCTGACAACGTCTTTCATAATGCTCGAGAATCTTGAAATTGCCCCGCACCTCAGGTAATCTCCGTAAGAAAAACCGCCCGGCAGGATTACGATGTTCCTGTCGCCGACCGCTCCGTCCTTGTGCCATAAAAATTTCGTGTCCGCCCCGATTATTTCCTTGAACACGTGATAAGCGTCGTGGTCGCAGTTAGAACCCGGAAAAACGACTATACCCACTCTTGCTTTCGGCATCAGGACTTTTCCTCCGTGATTTCATACGTGAAGTCTTCCATTACGGGATTTGCGAGAAGTTTCCTGCAGGCTTCGCCCGCTATCTTTTCCGCTTCCGCACGGTCCTTTGCGTCAATTTTCAGTTCGATGTATTTGCCGATTCGCGTGTCGATTACTTTATCGTAACCGAGCGACTTCAATGAGTGCTCTACGGCTTTGCCCTGAGGGTCGAGGATTGTCTTTCTGAGTGTGGTCAATATCTTGGCGATGTACATATATTATTTGTTGTCTTTTATTTTCTTGCTTAATGATTCCAGAATGTCTTCCGTCAACTGCTTTTCCTTGTTCGCTTTTTTCTTCTTGCTTTCCTTCGTAGAGTCTTTGGCGCTGTCTTTCTTTGAAACCTTGCCCGTGTTGTATTCCTCCGATTCTTCTTTCGATACTTTTTCGGTTTCTTTCAGCATCGGGGATACAATTTTCTTTTCCTTTATTTCGGACTTCTTCGGCGACTCCAGTTTCTTTTCTTCGATGATGTTCTTATCGGATTCCATTTTTTCCGAAGGCTGATATAATTTCTGCTTGACATCATCGGATTTTGCATCAGGGGAGACGCCCGACCTGAACTCATCGATACCCTTCGTTTCTGTCTTCGGCTCGCCTTCGCGGTAGGTTTCGTTCACGCCTGTCTTTACTTCCGTTTTTTTCGTGATTCTTGAATCCCTGCCGATTTCCATGTCGTTTGTTATCTCGCGTCCCGCGATGTCTTCGTCCTTCTTTACGGTCGGGGGAGGCGGGACGGATGAATCGCCCTTCTGTTGAGTAATGACGGCGCTCTCCTGCTTTTTGTCAAAGCCTCCATTGTTGACGATGTAATAATATCCGACAAGGATTACCGCGACTACGGTAAGGCTCATCGCGGGAACAGTCCACACCAATGATTTCTTCCCGAACAAAAGCGAAAAAATTCCTTCGCTCCGCTTCGCGGGTTTCTTCTCCGCCTCAATCAGATTAATGCGCTTGAGAAGTTCGCTCTCGAAACCTTCCCGCGCTTTAACCTTAGGAAGTTTAAGGAGTTTATGCCTTATGTCAATATGTTCGTCTTCGCGGTTCAATTTATTTCCTTGTAAGGGTAAATGTCACTCAATAGTTTTTTTAATTTTTCGCGCGCCCTGTTAATTCTCGATTTTACGGTGCCCATCGGAAGTCCTGTTATCTTCGCAATCTCTTCGTATTCAAGTTCCTGAATGTCCCTGAGAATTATAATGCTTCTGAAATCCTCTTCGAGCGAATTTATCGCCTGCTGAATGTATTGATTCTCAATTCCCGCGTTCGCGTTGTCTTCGGGCGAAAATCCCGAATCCTTCAGGTCAAAGTCTTTTTCGTTCTCGGGGTCGAAGTCGCTTATCGATATCGTGCTCATCCTGCTCTTCTTTTTCGCGTTAGTCTTCGCAGTGTTAACGGCTATTGTATAGAACCAGGTTGAGAATTTCGCGATTTCCTTGTAGAGATGCTTTGAACGGAATACTTTCACAAAAGTATCCTGCGCAAGGTCCTCTGCCTCATCCCTGTCGCCGGTGTACCTGAACAGAAAGTTAACAACCTTGTCCTTGTACCTGAACACGAGTTCATTGAAAGCCCCGACATCTTCTGCCTGAAACTTAAGTATCAACTCTTCGTCGCTATAATTCCTGTAACCCGGCAATACTTATTTATTTTACTTAAAAAAAGTGTTACTTGTTCCTTAAACGCTATAAATTAACGAGATTGTATATTAAGTTATTGATTACAAGTGATTTATCCTGAGAGGAACTCTTGAGCGTCCTGTCAGCCGTATAAATATAGTCAAATGCTTTCTTAATTTTAAGTTCATTCAAACCTTCCATGTAATCCCTGTATAACCTTAACATTCTTTCCTTGTCTTTCCATAATTTCAGTTCGTAGTAAATTCTGCTGTCGTCGCGGGAAGCGAATTCCTTATTCTGAAGTTTATGAAGCGCGATGAACAGCCATCCGAGAAGATTTATGAGGTAGATTTCAGTATCCTTGTACGACGCTTCCTGCTTCGAGTTGAGGCTGTTGTAAATTGAAATCGCCTTGTTGAAATCCCTTTTCAGTATTGCTTCAAGCAGGTTGTTCTCGTTGAAATCTTTCGTCATTCCTACGCAGAGGTTAACTTCGTTCTCCGTGATTTCCTTTGTTTCGATGCAGTATGTTTTCAGTTTCTCTATCTCCGAATGAATTTCGTCGTAAGAAGGATTAAGGAACTGCAGGAAGTGCTCAATGGTTTCATCAGTAACCGAGTATCCTTCAAACTCTTTTCTGACCCACTGCCTGACGTCATCGGGAGAATTAGTGCTGATGATATAAATACCGATGCCGGTGTCCTCGAAATCCTCGAAGTTTGAAAAAGTAAATTCCTTCTCGGCGTTGAGTATTATCAGGACGTTATCGGGATTTGGAGCCTTCAGATAATTTAGAAGACCTTCCTTCGAACTCTTTTGTATTCCTCTTATGCCTGTCCTTTTAATCAGTTTGTAAATTATAATTTTTTTATCAGAAAGGAAACTAAGGTTCGAGCATTCGTTGATTACTTCATCGATTTCGCATTCGTCGGAATAAAAAAGTTTAAGATTGTTCTTCGCGTCGAAGTTCTTTCCGATGAACTTATCCGCCAGATTCTTTATAAGGTCGTCGAAGAGGACTTTCTCGGAAAGAAAAAGCAGCATGACGGGAGGTATGTCTTTCAAAACCTTGCTCCTGAAAGTATTGAACGCGGTCAGGTATTTTTTCCCGTCATTTTTCGCTTTTGCCATTTTACAGTGGTTTTATTTCGAATTCACCGCCTTTTTTATCGAGCAGTTCGTAACCTTTTTCTTTTATTTGCTGCCGCAATTCGTCGGCAAGTTTGAAATCCTTCGCCGCCTTCGCCTCTTTCCTCTTGTTGGCGAGTCCGATTATCTCTTCCGGCACGTTATCCGGTTTTTCCGCCTCGATTTTATTCAGGTCGAGACCGAGAATTTTATCGAATTCATTCGCGAGAAGGACCTTGTCCGAATCGTTCAAGGTGCTGTCTTTCAGCGCGTCCCAGAGAATCGCAAGACCTTCTCCGATGTTCAGGTCGTCATTTATGCTCTCGTGAAACTTCGTTTTATATTTTAACGCTTCATCGGAAAGGGCGTTTGTTTGCGCCGCGCTTTTAATTTCCTTAATCCTGTTTTTCAGATTCTGGAATCCGTTTCGCGCGGCGTCGAGATTTTCAAACGAGAATTTTATTTTCTTCCTGTAATGAGTCATCAGAAGGAAATATCTGTAGTCGAGAGGGGAATAGCCTTTATCGACAAGAGTCTTCAGGCGAAGAAATTCGCCCGCCGATTTCGACATCTTTCCTTTTTCTTCAATCAGGAATTCGCCGTGAAGCCAGTAATTTACGAATTTTTCTCCCGTGCACGCTTCCGCCTGCGCGATTTCGTTTGTATGGTGAATCGGTATGTGGTCAACTCCTCCGCAGTGAATGTCGAAATGCCTGCCGAGGAATCTAATGCTCATCGCGGAGCATTCGATATGCCATCCCGGGAAACCCGTTCCCCACGGCGATTCCCATTCCATCTGTCTCTTCTGGTCCTTCGGTGAGAATTTCCAGAGAGCGAAATCGGTCTTGTGCTTCTTCTCGTCGGAAAACGCGATTCGCTTTCCTTCTTCAAGCCCTTCGATGTCGAGCAGGGCGAGTTTTCCGTATTCGGGAAATTTCTGCGTGTCGAAATAAACTCCGTCGTTTGTTTTGTACGTGTATCCTTTATCATCAAGACACTTAACCATATCAATCTGCTCCTTTATAAAATCAGTCGCCTTGCAGTAAACTGTCGGAGGAAGAATGTTCAGCATCGCGATATCGTTCTTGAACGCTTTTGTGTAGAATTCCGCGATTTCCCAGACGGTCTTGCCTTCGCGGCTGGCGCCTTTTTCCATCTTGTCTTCACCCTCGTCTTCGTCGGAAACAAGGTGTCCGACGTCGGTAATGTTCATAACGTGTTTCACGTCGTATCCGTTGTAAAGCAGAACGCGTTTAAGTATATCCTCGAAAAAGTAAGCGCGCAGGTTTCCAATGTGCGCGAAATTATAGACTGTCGGACCGCAGCAGTACATACCTGCTTTGCCCGTTTCGAGAGGGATAAACTCCTCTTTTGCTCTGCTTAAGGTATTGAATAAAAATAATTTCTCCATAACAGCAAATTACAACTATTTGCTAAAAGATTAAATCGTATAAAAATAAGAATAAGGATGCCGGTTCATTCAGAGCAAAGATAGGGACATAAGTTCGCTAAGAGCGGTTTCCCGGAGGCACAGATAAAAACATCAGCCGCGAATTGACGCGAATTTATTACACACAGAAAGAGCGGATGAAACAGATTGTAAGAGCAGAAGTTATCCCGACAAGTCGGGACGCAAAGAACGCGGAAGTTAGTAGTTAGAAGAGAGCAAGGGCGGTTCACAACGGAGAGCACTGAGACGAAAATTTTCTATAGCCCGCGGGGAATAAAAGAGCAGTAGTTATCCCGACAAGTCGGGACGCAAAGAACGCGGAAGTTAGTAGTTAGGAGTTAGAAGAGCGCGGACTTTAAAATAAAGATCTGTTTCACAGAGGCACACATAGAAAGAGCCTTTAACCACTGAGAGCACAGAGAACACAGAGGAATAGATTCTTTTTTTTGTCCGCGGGATTAGGCGGAAGGAAAGGATGGCGCAATGGTTCTTGAAGCAAGTTTGGAAACATTTTCGTTGAAGCGTTGTATAAACAATATTGAATATGGACTTTAAATAATAATTAATATATTATAAAAAATCATTCGCTATGGAAAACAATTCTAGGTACAGCATTTACATTATTATCTCTTCGGTTCTTGCATTAAGTTTTATTTGCGCGGCGCTCGTTATTTCGACCACCTGGAAGAAGGTGGCGAGGAGCAACGTAACTATCAACGTGACGGGTTCGGCATCGAAGCAAATCAAGTCGGACCTCGGCATCTGGAACGGCGGGTTCTCGAATGAATCGCCGTCAATGACTGACGCTTACGCCAAACTGAAGGAATCGAACACGAAGATAAAAAGTTATCTCGTGTCATTCGGCTTCGCCGAAGAAAAGATAAAGTTCTCCGCCATCAACACTACGACTTTATACGAGCCTGTCAAAGGCGTAAACACGGGCGGATACTATGACGGAGGCACTACGTCGAGCGGGAAGATTCTCGGATACAGGCTTTCACAGAATGTTTCCGTCGAGTCGGAAGACGTTGATAAAATCGACAAACTTTCGCGCGAGGTTACGGAACTAATTAATCAGGGCATTTCAATCAATTCCGAGCCGCCGAGATTTCTTTATACGAAATTGTCTGATTTGAAAATCGAGATGATAGGCCTTGCGTCGCAGGACGCGAAAGTGCGCGCGGAGCAGATTGCGAAGGCGACGGGCGATAAGGTCGGTGAGGTGCGCTCGTCAAAGACGGGTGTGATGCAGGTTAACGCGAAGAATTCGACCGAGGTGTCGGATTACGGCATTAACGATACTTCGTCGCTGGAAAAGACGATAACCGCCGTCGTGAATGTGACGTTCTCGATTGAGTGATTCGGGAATATATTTTCCTCATTAAAAGAATTAGAACAAGAACGTTCACCACTGAGGGCACCGAGAACACACAGAAGAACAAGAGATTTATTTAGGTAGAAGAGCAATCTGCCGCGAATTGACGCGAAATTTTCCAATTTAGAGCAAGAACTTTAGCCACTAATTTGCACAGATTTTCACGAATTAAGAGCAAGAACTTTTTCTATAGCCCGCGGGATGAAGCGGAAAGAAAAGAACTTTTGACCACCAAAAGCACGGAGAGTACAAGAAAACACAGTGTCCACAGAGTTTATAAGTGTTTGTAAATATATAAATGAATTGCCCCTGCCTTCAAGCAGGGGCTAAAATATGTTGAAAGTATCCGGCTTCAGCCGAAATTCTTGTAAATAAAAGGACTTCCCATTCTAACTACTAACTACTGCTCTCAAACAAACAAATCCACGAATTGAAACTTCACTCCGTCGAACAATCCTGCATCGCCGAGTTTCAACGCTGGAATAACGAGAAGAGCCATAAATGACAGAGTCATATACGGGGAATGCAGACCGCATCCGATTTTCGCCGGAAGTTTGTTCATCGCAGAATATTTTTCTGCGACCTTGAAGCCGTCGTCCGCGGACATAATTCCTGCTACGGGCAGCGGGAGAACTTCTGCTCCGCCGTCTATGACAATCGATATCCCCCCTTTGTTATCGATTATAGCGTTAACGGCTTTACACAAACTTTCATCATCCGCTCCGATTGCAATAATATTATGCGAATCGTGCCCGACGCAGGAGGCAATCGCGCCTGTCTTCAATCCGAAATTTTTTATGAATCCAATCGCAGGTTTCTTTTCCCTGTACCTGTCGATTACGGTCATCTTGATTACGTCGTTTTCCGTGTCAGAGACAACTTTCCCGTCAACAACTTTCGGCTCGAGAATAAGTTCGTTTGTTATCAACTGTCCTTCGAGCGCTTCTATCACGCGAATCTTTCCGTCCTTGTGTTCGACTTCGAAATCTTCTTTCTTCTTTGCGTTTATATTGAAGTTGTTTACGATTTCCGCTTCAACTGATTCAATCAGCGTCTTGCCGTCTTTTGCAACCAACTTACCGCCGATGTAAGTTTCAAGCGTCTTGAAGTTATTCAGGTCTTCGACAACTATGAAGTCCGCGGGGTCTCCCTGTTTCAGCAGACCGACTTCGAGTTTGTAATGTTCGACGGGGTTTATGCAGGCGATTTGGAGCACGTCGAATAAATCATAACCGAGTTCAACCGAACGTCTTACAAGCGCATTGATGTGGCTTTCGACAAGGTCGTCCGGATGCTTGTCGTCGCTGCATAACATTATCATTTCCTTATTGCTTCTTATCAAAGTGTGAAGTGCGTCGAAGTTCTTCGCCGCGGAGCCTTCGCGTATGAGGACTTTCATTCCGTAAGAAATTTTTTCGAGCGCTTCCTCTATCGTGAAACACTCGTGGTCGGTGGTTATTCCCGCGTTGACGTATTTCCTCGCGTCATCGCCCTTCAGGCCCGGAGCGTGTCCGTCAACGGGTTTTCCGTGCTTCTTCGCGGATTCAATTTTCGCGATAACTTCGGGCACGCTGAAAAGCACGCCCGGAAAATTCATCATTTCACTCAGATATTTCAAACCGTATTTCTCAAAAAGGAAATCGATGTCTTTCGCTTCAAGCCTCGCTCCCGACGATTCAAAGTCGGTCGCCGGAACGCAGGAAGGTGCGCCGAAATAAAACTTGAACGGAACCCGGCTGCCGTTGTCAATCATATACTTTACCCCCTCGATGCCGAGCACGTTGGCAATCTCGTGCGGGTCGGACACGGTCGCTACCGTGCCGTGTCTTACTGCAAGCCGCGCGAACTCTGAAGGAATCAGCATTGAACTCTCGATGTGAATATGAGCGTCGGTGAAACCGGGCATAATAAAATTATTGTAGTTCCCGCCGTCTTTCTTTATTTCAATTATAATCCCGTTCTCTACGTGAACGGTACCGGGAAATATTTTTCTTCCTTTTATATCGGCAATGTTTCCTGAAATTTTGAAATTATTCATAAGTGTAATTTATTTACAGCAATCTTTTTTTTCTTTTGTCCCGTCTGTGCCTGAATTCATCTGCATCATTTTATCCGTTTTCGGACTAATGTACATTATACCGAGATTCATTCCGCGGAGAATGAAAACTACCGCGAGAAGCACTGCCAGTATGGGAATTATTTTCGTGAGTTTCCTCCGAAGACCGATGCTCACGAAATTTCCTGCAAGTGAAGTTGCAAGCATTACGGGTATGGTTCCGAAACCGAACAATGCCATGTACAGCGCGCCGGACAGAGTATCCCCGGCGGAAAGGGCTCCCGCGATTCCAACGTAAACAAACCCGCACGGAAGAAGACCGTTCACGATGCCGATGAAAAGCATTGATGACAAAGAGCCTTTCTTAAACAGGTCTGCGAACGCGTTTTTAATTTTCGAAGTAACGGCGCCGAATGGAAGCGACCCTAATAATTTCGTTTTATATCTGTTCGGTAAGATAACAATCAATATAATCACGATTCCGGATATTATTGAAACCCATCTCTGCAGCCCCGCTACAGCCAGATTCTTTCCAACCAATCCGAAAATCAATCCGAAGATGGAGTAGGTTATTACTCTTCCGAGATTATAATAAATTCTTCCGGCGTAAAACCTGAGACTGCGGAATTCACCCGCGGGAAGAGCAAGCGCTATCGGTCCGCACATACCGATGCAGTGCAAACTTCCGAGCAATCCGATTATAAATCCGGTAAATATTTCCATTCAATTTTAAAATTTTAAAAAGATATTCCGTTTTGCGAAAACAAGAAAACCAAAAATACGGAATAACAGTACAGACTCATCGTTCCTTGAAGTAACGTGAAAATACGGAATTTATACAACTCAATAATTTTTAAACAACCCCGCAGGTATTCCATATTTCCGGCATCTAATAAAATGTGAAGCAGATTAATAATATTCATAACGATGCGGTAATATCCGGAGAAATCAGTCCTTATGAAATCGAATTTATATTGAATCAATCTTTAATATCAGGAAATAATCAGGTATTGAACGTTCAAAAAATAAATGATCCTCCTCCCGGACCTCATCCTTCCTGTGAAATTAATTATAGTTTTCATGCGAATCGCAATGATGAAAGGAGAGTTTTTCCCGACAGAGGTCCGGGCAGGTTTTTTAGGAAGGCGAGGTCAACCGGTTGCAGATTATTTAGAAGTTTCTCCGAAAAAATCCGTGATGTTTGGAAAAGATCAGTAACGCTTTATATTTACCCCTTGAAGACTCCCGGTGCTTTGACCGGGAGTTTATAAAAAACAATTTAGAAATTTAAAATAATAAAATGAAAACAAAAATCGTCTTAATGATCTTTCTGGTTTTCGCCGCGGCAAGTTTTGTATATTCTCAGGACAACAGACCTCCTATGAAGCGGGATGACCAGCCTAAACGTTCTCCCGAAGAAATGCTTAAACAGGAAATGAAGATGCTGACAGAGCAACTCGAACTTACGGAGTCGCAGATACCGTTCGTGAAAAAAATTCTCGAAGATTCGTTCAAGAAAGTTCAAAGCGGATTCGACAAAGGTTCGAGAGACATCGAGGAAATTAACAAATTAATGGAGGAACGCGATAATAACCTTAAACTTGTTCTGACTGACGAGCAGTTCAGCAAATATAAAAGCATTAAATCGGACGAAAAAATAAAAATGAAACACGAAGGTCCTCCGCGCGGCAAGGATAACTGATTCCCCGGCATCCGTGCGAGTCTACGTATTTTCGCGCAACGGAAATTTAATGAACCGCAGAATTCTTCCTCATTGTTCTGTGAAAAAAAACCGCTTCGAATATAACCGGAGCGGTTTTGAATTTATACTAAACCGGTCTCGTTATTTTATGAGCACCATTCTTTTTGTCGAAACAAAATCTCCCGCTGTCAATTTATAAAAATATACTCCTGACGGCAGAGTACTTCCGTCGAAATCGACTATGTAAGAACCCGGCGATAACTTGTTGTTTATGAGTATTGCCACTTCTTTTCCGAGAATATCATAAACCTTGAGGGTGACCATACCGTTTGCGATGTTCATTTTTCCATTCCCCTGAATGTCAAATTTTATCTTCGTGACGGGATTGAATGGATTAGGAAAATTCTGGCTCAAGGAAAAATTATTCGGGATTGCCGCGCCTTCATTCCGGATTCCGATTATAGAATTAAAAATGAAAGTGATGTTAGGTCTGTTCGTCTGTCCCGCTCCCGAATTAAGGTTTGTGCAACCGCTTCCGCCTGACAGGTCCTGATACTGATGCCAGGTCATTCCGTTCATCGTCGTTGCGGCAACCGCTGAATTCGTATAGGTCGTGCTGTTGTCGTAGCATAATTCCACCAGAATATTGCTCGTCCCATCCCAATGGAAATATGGACTCTGCACGAAGAAGTACTGCCACCCCGTGTTGGGCACAGTGTAGTTGCCCGTCCAGACGGTTGTCCAGCCGGTATTCACGAATCCCGTCAGCGAGTTTAGATTCGTCAATTGCATTTTAACGGTTAATCCGTTCATTACCTGAGGCGAAGCGTTCAAAACGTTGAATCCTAAATACATTATTCTCGCCGGCGCATTACCCCAAATCGCCGATATTTCCGATGCGGTGTATAACATATCGGTTCTTGAATCCATATAGAAAGTTCTGTACGGATATGATGCAGTAAGGCTGCCTGAGCCGAGTCTTATTTCCGCCTGTGAACTAACGCGGAAATGATAAATCTGAGTCGAATCTTTGTTGTGATTTGAAGAATTATCCGATGAAATAATTCTGTAATATATTGAATCGTTGGGCGATATCTGCGACGTGCTCGAGTTAAATGCCGCCCTGTAATGGTCTCCCGTAATGTTGTTGAGTCTAAACTGCCTCGTGTTTGAAGGATTATTATTGGTGTACCATCTTACCCAGACGGAATCAATTCCCTTGTTGTCGCTTACATACGCATTAATAGTGTCCGGCCAATGAACCCAATCGGAATAACCAAGAGGATAATGAACAATGACGGGTTTCGTATTGTCAGGTCCCGCCTGAAATGTAAATTTATCCGACGGCGCATTTATCGGCAGAGTGGATGTTCTACCGCCCAAGTCTTTTGTTTTTATGTAATAATAATATATCGCTGTACTTGAGTTTCCCGGAATTGCTGCAGACCAGTTATTCCCCGAATTTGTCATTGTAATACTGTCTGTAATAGAGCCGCGTCCCCAGAAAACCTTTGTCTCGCCGGAAGCAAGCGTGCTGCCGAACGTGTATATTACGGCATTTACATCGTAAGGTCCCGTAAGAATCTCTGTATCCTTTAAAGGACTGTGTACTATGTACGGAGCGAGTGTAACGCGGGCTGTATAAATCTGCGCGACTCCGTTCCTGCTGTCTGTCCACGCAGGATACAAATCGTCATTTGCAGCTGTCAGGCCGATATAATCCGAGTAATATCCGTCGGCGTAACCGTTCAGAGGAGCAATCCTTTGCGGGTGGTCGCTGACCTTTATGTTCGTGAACGTGCCGCCGTGGTCGGATGAAACCGCCGCGAATACATCGCACGAATCGGACCGGTAAGTATCGCGGTTATCATAAAAAACGACAGATACTTTTCCGTTCGTATTGTCAACAGCCGCCCACGGCTGAAATTGATTCTTTCCGTTGTTCTGCGCGTCGTTGTTTATTCTGATTGCACTGCTCCAGGTCGAGCCGCCATTTACTGAGGAACTAAAACAAATATCGGCATCAGAACCCGCGGGAGCGAGATTTCTCTGTGCCCAGCATAAATAAAGCGTTCCGTCGAATGCCCCGCCTGACCTGTCAATAGCAAGCGACGGGAATGAATTTACCCTGACGCCGGCCGGCTGCAGATATCCCCTTATTCCGCTTATCGTGAGCGGGTAGGCAGGAGCGCTCCAGGTCGCGCCTCCGTCCGTCGATTTTGAAAAACCTATTTTATCCTCAATGTTTGTATTGGAAATATTCGGGGTCGCCCACACGCAGTAAACTGTTCCTGACGTCGATACAACAACCTTTGCGCCCTGTTCGTAATGATTCGCGAGAGGGGAGCCGATGTTCTGCGGCGATGTATATGTATTTCCTCCGTCAGTTGAATATGAAATAACCACTCTCGGCTGTGAAACGCTGAAGTTGCTCCAAACGACGTATATTCTTCCGTAATACGGACTCGACGAATTATTATCCGACGCGATTGAGTTCATATCGTATGATGAACTCGAGGGAACAATAATCCTTCCGTTCCAGACTGCACCTGAATTCGTTGAACGATCTGTTACAATATAATCGTCGAAGTAATTGTATAGAATCGCGGAGTTTGAATACGCGACGTAAGGATTCGTCGAGTAATAAACGGAACCGGGAATGATGTCTCCTCCGTACCAGTTGGCGCCTGAATTTAGCGAGTAGTAATAACCCACGCCGTAATCCGTGTTCGCGCCTATGAATAAACTGTTAGGATTTGCAGGCGACAGGGCAATCGAAGGCTCAGTCTGATTAAAGACACTAGAGAAAATCCTTATGTTCGGATACTGAGTAACGGCATAAGCGCCGGACTCCGTGTAACCTTTTTTGTTATATACCTGTGTGGTAGGGCTGCCGGTATTTCCGGACGGATAGTAATCACGCGGCTTTACGGTCATTCTCTCTTGCGCGAATGAACTCGTAAAAATTAGCAGCGAAACGGCGATTATGAATTTCCTTAATATCATATCAGGTATAATAATTATATATCATCTTAAAAAATACGTTTATTGTGTTTCAAAACAAATGATTTTATGCGCGCTATTCTCCGAATATAGTCACGGTTATATTTCTCGGACCGCCGTCGTTCCTGTGCTCGCATAGATAAATTCCCTGCCATGTGCCGAGATTAAACGTTCCGTTTGTCACGGGTACACTTACGCTGTTTCCTATCAGCGCTGATTTTATATGCGCGGTCATGTCGTCGGGTCCCTCGGACGCGTGCGAATACAAATCAATTTCCTCGGGAACGTAATTATTGAAATAATTCTCCATGTCTTTTCTCACGGACGGGTCGGCGTTTTCGTTTATCGTTAACGATGCAGAGGTGTGCTTTATCATCACGTGAGCGATTCCCTTCTTAATTTCTTTCAGTTCGGGAATCTGTCTCAGTATCTCGGATGTAACCAGATGGAATCCTCTCCTCTTTGCTTGAAGAGCAAATTCTTTTTGAATTATCTTCATTACGTTTCCCTTCGTATGATGTTGTTCAAAACACTTTGACTAACTTTGAAAATTAATGAAATTCCCGAACGAT
>DATMXZ010000397.1:0-5963 GCA_035561235.1 Ignavibacteria bacterium | reverse complement strand
AATATATAGAAACAAGGTTTTTCATAATATTGAAAATTCTTTGTTTTTGCCCTCATACGGCAGTCTTATAACCGAAACCGAGTTAACTCTCGAGAATTTCGGACCGATTTCGACGAGTTTAACGAACTCGTTCAGAACGCCTTCGGCTCCTTCCGCCTCGATTTCCACGTCGCCGTTGTAAAGGTTCTTCGCGTATCCTGTTATACCGAGCGCGTCCGCCTGCCTGTAGCAGTAATACCTGAATCCGACGCCCTGAACCATCCCCCTGACGGTCATTTTTATTCTTATCATGCGAATTTTCTGCTTATTCCTTTGTAAAATTCCGAGAACAGCAATCCCGCGAGTATGAGCAAACCTCCGATAATCTGATTTGCCGCGAGCACTTCGTTCAGCATAAAATAAGAAAAAATTACCGCAAATACCTGCTCCATATTATACACGAGACCCGCGCGGACGGGAGTGGTGTACTTCTGGAATTTCATCGCGATGTAAAGCGCTATGAATGTCGAGAATATTCCGTTGAACACTGTCGAGAAAATAAGGAAAGAATTCAGTTCGAACTTGTACGTGCCGAGCATCGCGTAGTCGATGAAGACAAGCGATACAAGACTAAGTATCGTCATCGAAAAGTACTGTCCGTAAATCAGCGCGAGCGTGTCGCTCTTCCGCGAGAACTTGTCGAGATAAACAATGTGGTAAGCGAAAGCGACGGAGCAGATGAACGTTATCGCGTCTCCGAAATTCAGTTTGGAATCCTGTATCCCCGAAAGGATGTAAACGCCGACGAGCACGATTAGGATTCCGATTATGTTCTCGAACTTCGGCTTAATTTTGATTATGGAAATCTGTATGAACGGCACGAGTATAAGGTACGTGCCCGTTATGAACGCGGAGTTCGACGCGCTCGTGTATTTCAATCCGAATGTTTGAGTCGAGAATCCAGCGAAGAGAAAGAAGCCGAGAATCATACCCTGATAAACTTCCTTCTTTTTGAAAAGTTTTATTCTCTTCCTGTAGAAAGCGTAGAACACGATTAGAGTGAGAAAGAACCTGAAGAATATGAAAGCGTTCGGAGACGAATACTCAAGCGCGATCTTAACGGACGGGAAACTGAATCCCCACACGAACGCGCAGAGAAGAAGCAGGAACTCCGACTTGTAATTCGTCGGATTCAATGTGAAATATTCTTTTATTCTTTTGAACATTCAAACGGATGACGGATTGCGAACATCAATTATAAGTTGAAAAAAGCGATGAGTTTCGGCTTGTATATTATGGCGAACGAAACGATGAACCATAGAAAGATATTCAATATCAAAGAAAGGTCTTTCGTTACAATCTGCTCGGGGCTTTCGCCGAGATTCTTCCTGTGTAAAAGGTAAAGGTACCTGAACACGCCGTAGATAACGAACGGCGTCGTGTAAATCAGGTTGTCCGTGTGGAACGTCGTCACGGCTTTTTCCGAAACGGTGTAAAGCGCGTAACATATAATCGTGCCCGTCACGGCGACGGTGTTCATCTGGTCAACGAACGTTAAATCATAATGCTCGAGCACCTTTCTCTGATTCTCGGCTTTCCCGTTTCCCGCGCCTGAAAGTTCCGCGCGCCTCTTCGAAATCGCGAGAAAGAGAGATAGAAAAATCGTAGTCAATATCATCCAACTGGAAAACTCCACGCCTATTGCCGCGGCACCGCCCTCGACCCTGAGAAGGAACCCGATTGAAATTATGAACACGTCAAGAATCACGACGTGCTTGAACCTGAACGTATAAAGAATGTTCAGGAAGAAATAAATCAATACGACGGCAGTGAAAGTAAATTCGAGTCTCGTCAGCACGAGCGCCGCGGGAATAATAAGAACTGCGGCGAAAATCAGCGCTTCCTTCACGCTCACTTCACCCGAGGCGAGCGGTCTGAATCTTTTTTTCTTGTGCACCTTGTCCGCGTCCTTGTCGATGATATCATTTATGATGTAAACGATGCTGGACGCGATGCAGAAAGCGATGAACGCGTAAATGCTCTTGAAAAGAAGTTGAAAATTCAGAAGTTGACCCGCGAATAAAATCGGAGCGAACACGAAGAGATTCTTAATCCACTGCTTCGGCCTTATCAGCGATATTAACTTTATGATATTCATCAACTAAATATAACTTTTGCAAGAATTGTATGAAAGGCAGATTCTAGGAGAGCGAGAATCAAGAATCAAGAATCAAGAATCGGGAATAAAGAATCGGGAAAAAAGAATCAAGAAGCAAGAATCAAGAATCAAGAAACGAGAATCTTTTTTCGTTGTCATTCCTGCAAGCGCGCTCTTTACGTCCGCCGCGGCGGAATCTTAGCAGGAATCCATTAACGAAATAATGCAAACTGTTAATTGAAAATGTCCCCCTCTGGAGGGGGTGGACGCCGGAGGCGGATGGGGGAGGGCCACAAGTCAATCAACGAACGTTTTATCTTATCATACAGAATCAAGAATTTAGAAAAGAGCGTTTGTTCCCTCGATTGTCATTCCGGCATGTGCGTTCTTTGCATCCCGATTATTTTTATCGGGACTCTCAGCCGGAATCCATTAACGAAATAATGCAAACTGTTAATTGAAAATGTCCCCCTCTGGAGGGGGTGGACGCCGGAGGCGGACAGGGGAGGACTGCTGGCCTAACAGCAGACCGCTCTTTCTCTAATTGCTAACTGTTATCTGCTAATCGTTAATTGTTTTACCGCTCTTCTACCTAAGAAAATCTCTTACTCTTCTTTGTGTCCTTAGTGATGAATCGCTCTTTCTCTAATCCGTGAAAATTAGCGTCAATTAGCGGCTGATGCTCTCGCTCTAATTGCTAAATGCTAAATGCTAATTGCTAATCGTTAATTGTTCGTACCGCTCTTGCTCTTCAAAATCCGCCCTTTCCAATTCTTCCGCTCTTTCACGCGGGATATAGAAAAAGGCTCTTGCTCTTAATCAGTGAAATCTGCGCTAATCTGTGGCAGGACGCTCTTGCTCTAATTCGTGATAATTAGTGTAAATTAGTGGCTGACGCTCTCGCTCTAATTGTCAACTGATATCTGCTAATCGTTAACTGTTTCTACCGCTTACCTAAATATTTCGTTCTAATAAAATTACAATGGTGCAAATTATGCCCGACTGTCATGAATCCAATTGCCTTTGCAGTGAAACTAACCTCATTCGCAATTCCTTTGAAGTTCAGCATATCATCCGTCATTACTTTAAACAAATCAATCGTCGCTTTTCTCACATTTTCATATTCATTTTTTAAGTCGGTCAGGTTTAGTTCCAATCCTTTAATTCGTTCAATATATTTATTCTCGTCAAAACCTGAAAGTTCAGTATCGTCAAATCTGGAAAATCTGAGTGCTCTGTATGTATAAATCCTTTCGCAGTCAATAATATGTCTTATTACTTCCTTCGTCGTCCATTTGCCCGGTTCGTAACTGTAATTCTCTTTGTCCTCTGTAATTTGTTTAAATACTTGCATCGTAAATTGTCTGCTTTTTTCAAGTTCGAACAATAAATCGTCGCTTTCAACCAAATCAAATAAACTGTGACAATAGTCGGGCGCGTCTTTGTAAATTGTCTTATCCTTCATATTTTAAATTTTCTGTTTTGCTTTCTGCTTTTGCTTTCTGTTTTAAAATTTGCCGCCAACGGCTGTGTGTATCTGCTGTAGTGTTGCCGTTGCGATACGGAGTCTATCCTTCCAAAATTCATTTTCATTCCACATTGATAATTGCTCGTTATTTGATTCCCGATTCATCGGAAAGAGTGAAGTATGACCTGAGCCCTCAAGTGAAAATAAATAATACTCCTTAAAAACATTTCACTCATCTGCTTTTTTCTCGTGTGCTGCCAAAGACAGAGTAGTTCAGCGCTACCGTTGATATGATAAACTATATTTCGGATAAACGCAAAAGTACCTTTAAAATCCACCACCCTCACTTTTTTAATACCTTGTTATGGGCTATACTTCTATCTTCTGTGTTTAATCTTCTGCCCATTTTATGCTGTCTTGTAGCGTTGGCTTGTTGGCTTTTATACAAAGTTTGGCTTTAGTTTTGGGCTTGTGTGGTCTTATATTTGTGTCACCAAACTTGTTAGCTATTGTTTCATTAGATATTTTAAAAGTACAATGTTCTCTGTTCTGTTTTTTGATTTGTCGCAAGTTTATACACTTTTGGAAATTTTGTGTCGCCCTCTATTTTTAGAATTAAGTCTCGTAATGCTTGATTAAATATTCCGATTGCCCATTTTTTTCTGTCTTTGATTCTGAAAATAAAATCAACCTCGTCTGGCTTCCAAGTTATCGGTGTGTTTGATTTTACGCCGAATGCAACACCAATAATTATGCTACGAACATTGTCGTTTTTATCAATTACCTTTGCAACAACCAACGTATCTTTTAAGGCTTCGTGTAATTTCTTGTCCGTTTTATAACGCAAAATTTTTGCTGTATCTTTTTCAATTTCCGCTTGTTTAAACATTCCTTTGCTTTCATTTAGCAATACGTCAATTTCTGCGTTTTTGGTTGGCGGTAATGCGATGATGTCTGGATATTCACGAGGTTGTGCTTTTCCTAATTCGGGATCAGGCAAAATTGCTCCACCGCCTTGTGAACCCGGATATGAAATTGAAACAATCTTAAATTTGTTCGGAATTAAGACTCTGTGAGCAATCGCATAAGTTACTTCGTCTTCATCAACTTCTTTATTTTCTTCAATAATTTCGGAAGCACTTGTAAATTGTGCAGATGAGAAAAAAGTTTTCAGCATATTAAGTGTATCGCCTTTGCTGTCGCCTAACAACTTTCGTCTGTCCCAAACAAGTTTAATTCCGTTGTGATTTAAATACATCCCGTCAAGCAAAAGCGCAATTGTGGCAATTACTTTGTTGTCCGATATTTTTCTTTTATGCTTTTCCAAAACGGATTGGAAGTTAATTGTTTCGTTTAGTGTTTTCGCATTTTTCGCAACTTTAATTAATTCGTTTGTAAACCAAGTAGGAACACCGCCTTTGTCTTTTTTAAGCGCTTCTTTAAGCTTATTTCGCAATGTTGGCAAACTATCCAAATTCTGTTTTAAAATTTCATTTCCTCTTGGTCGAACCAAAGCGTAAATCCCGAAAATTTTATGCGTTTTCGAAAATACAAACGAAATGAAATTTAAAATTCCTCTATCAGGGTCCATCGCGTGGCTGAAACGATTGATTTTAGCACCAATCCAATCTTTGTTTACAAAGTAACGTAGTTTGTTTAAGTTAGTTGCTCTGCGACCTTTCCACGTTTCTAATAATTCTTTTGCGCCTGTTGCCTTATCCACATTCTTGCGGTAAGTTCTGTAATGTGAAGTTTGTTTTAATTCAATGATTGAATTTTCATACCAATTTTTCTCCGATTTCAGAAAGGCCTTAATGGCGCATTGAATTGTGCTTCTCAATATCGGAATTTCTGGCGGACAAGCCGGTAGTTCTGCATGTCTTTGCAAAGTAAATCTATTGTCCGCGTCCGTTTTCCAATCTGCTATAATGTAACCCTTGTAGTTAAATTGGTCCATTAAAATTTTTGGCGTTGAATACGGATTATATTCAGCACCACCAAATTCTTTTTCACTTTCCTTGTGTCCTGAAATTTTGATGTAAAATATTTCTGAAAGATACGATGCTAACGCACCGTATGTTCGTTGCAATTCGTGATCTTCTGTTTTAACTGCTTCGGTAAATTCAATAATCGCCAAAGGATATTCTATCCCACTTTTTATCCCTGTTATTAAAGCGTCTGGTGTTGTAAAAGACATTATTGAAAATAAAGCACCATTTGAAAATTGGTTTGCTTTCTTTGGTCTTTTTACAAGCTTAACGTTCGCTCCTTTTGGAACAACTTCACTAATCATCGGTAACAAGTAATCATACCCTTGTTCTAAACTCTCGTAATAAAGTCGTATTTCTTGCATCATAT
>DATMXZ010000396.1:0-6736 GCA_035561235.1 Ignavibacteria bacterium | reverse complement strand
ATATACATTACTAAATTTATTTTAATCTTTAAAAAGCATATTTTGAAATTTCATCATGATTAAAGTCGAAAACCTTTATAAGACCTACGGCAAGGATGTCCGCGCTCTGTGCAGCGTTAACTTCGAAGTGCGTCCCGGTGAAATATGCGGCTATATTGGAACGAACGGAGCGGGCAAGTCCACTACGTTAAAAATATTATGCGGTATGATGGATTACGATGAAGGTAACGTCGAAGTGCGAGGTTTAAAACTTCCCGATGAAAGTAATGAAGTAAAGGAAATCACGGGCTACGTTCCCGAGTCTGCAGATATGTTCAATTCACTTACCGTGAAGGAGTATTTCAGATTTATCGGTGATGTCAGGTGCATTCAGGCGGATACAATAATTCGGCGTTCCGAATATTTCGCGGAATTATTCGGCTTCACGCAGCACCTCGCCGATTCGATTGGAAAATTATCGAAAGGGAATAAACAAAAGGTGCTAATCTCTTCTTCTCTTCTCCATAATCCCGATGTGCTCCTTCTCGACGAGCCTCTGAACGGACTCGACGCTTTCTCAATAATGATTTATCAGGATATGATTATTAAACTTGCAGGGAGGGGAAAAACGATTCTCTATTCGTCGCATCTCCTCGACCTGATGGAAAAGGTAAGTTCGCGGATTATTGTTATCGACAGGGGGAAACTGATTCTCGACAGGACAAAGCAGGAACTTCAGAACTCCTCGGAATTCAAATCACTTGAAAATCTCTTCAGGGGAATTGCCGCCGGGGACAGCAAAAAAGAGTTTGTCTATGACGAGGCGTTTTCTTAATATAATTATCTTTTTCCTTATATTGTCTCTGACAGCGAACGCGCAGTTAATAAGCACGGATACTGACACGAACAATTACAGGAACTCGGTTGTAACGGATTTTTACAACGACTTAAACACCGCTAATCTTCTTTCGAATGTTTACTACAGCGGAAGTTACAGAAAACTTAACCTGACTCTAAGGAATAACTTCAGTTCCTCAATTACGAAATTTTCTGACAATTTTTCTACGGACAATAATAATTTATACCTGACAACGGAATATTCATTTTCTAAAAAATTCTCCGCCGGCGGCGGCATAATAAGCAAACTGCTTACAGGCAGCAAGGAAATCGGCCTTAACAAGGGTTACAATAATTTCTTCTTCACGAGCCTCAACTTCGTTCCTGACAATGTATTCAGCCTGAACGCCAATCTCGGGATGAAAAATGACAAGCAGATTGACGTGTACGCTACAGGATTTTCGGGAACAATCGAAAGCAGAGTTAACAAGTTGAACATATCCGACTTCGAATCTTCGGGCATACTGCACCTCACGCTCGACGAATACAGCGAAAAAAGGAATTATTCGGGCGAGTTATATTCGAGCGTGAAAAAGCGGTTTTCGGATTTTTCTGAAAATGAAGCGGTTGTAAGAGCCTATACGATGAGAACGGATTTCTTCACTCCCGCAACTACCAGCATAATTAAGCAGTTCAGAATCGCGTACAACGTCCAGTCAAGGTTCGAAAATTATTTTCTTCTGAGCGACAACCTGTCATACCGGTTCACGAAAAATTTTTCCCTGAAACTGAAAGGACTGTATTTTTTCAAGAATATTCAGAACGATTATAAATACAAGCCTCCCGCAGGAAGCCTTTTTCTCGAGAACATTTACAACAACAGGATAAACGAGAACATGCTGCAGGGCGGAGTGGAGTTAGAATTCAGGACGGGACGATTCGAATCGCGGCTGAACGCGAGTTACTCGGAGCGCGAGGAAAACCATAAGCCGACCGACCTTGGCAGCGTTACACCGCAGCAGCAGCGCGATATTGATAACGTCGAAATGGACAAGAACAATAACAGCAAAACGGCAAATACTTATCTCGAGATATATTATTCTCCGGCAGGCATGCACACATTCAAGTTTCAGGGAAGCACCTCCCTGCTTCGGTACGACACGGAAAGCCAGTTGAATTACGACGACCGAGACGAACTTCTTCTCAATACGGTTGTCGCGCACAGGTATAACAACCTGCGGAATTTTTATCTTGAAACGTCCTTCGAGTATAACTCGACAATCCTTAATTACATTTACAAGCAGAAAAGTTCAAACAATAACACTAACAAAGTTTACAAACTCAATTCGGTCAGTTTTTTCAAGCCTTTCAGCGCCGTGACAACGAAGAACTACTTTCAGGTATTAGCCAATTACACTGTCTATAAATATGAGGACATAGTATCGCAGGTTCAGAGTTTCTCGTTCAGGCAGTTGTATTTGACAGATTCCACTGATTTCAGAATTACAAGAAAAATCACGGCGGGATTTTTCGGAATACTCAAGATATACGAGCAGGGACAGTTCAATAACGAAAATTTTTCAGTGAGACCGACTGCATATTCCGACGAAAGAACTCTCGGCTCGTCGTTGAATTATGAGATTAAGGAATTCATAAACGTATTCGTCGGCTACCGTCATTACATCAGAAGATTTTATAATTACGATAAGGGAGAAAAAATCCTGAAGCGTACTCAGGCGATATACGGTCCGTACGCGGGGCTTCGAATAAACATTCGGAACAATTCAAGCATTTACATACTGGGAGGAATTGACGAGTATGAAGCAACGGACAATTCCTTGACAAATACATCAGAGAATCTTATTATAAATATTTTGTGGAATATATAGACTATGAAAGAACACAAAGCGAGTGTAATCCTTCAGAGCAGGAAAACTGAAATTAATAAGGTAGAAAAACTGTTGTTTACCTTGAACGAATTGTACGGCATAAATCAGGAGCGGTTTATTAATTTCAGCATTGCGGTATCAGAGGCTTTAATGAACGCGATAGTGCACGGCAACGGGGAGTCGGAAGAAAAAAGAGTGTTCGTTGACGTTTTCAGCGACGAAACTTCCCTTGAGGTGTTCATAAAAGACGAAGGCGGCGGATTCGATTACGCATCCATTCCCGATCCGACAACGGATGAAAATCTGATGAAAGACCACGGCAGGGGAATTTATATTATGAGAGAACTTACTGACGGATGCGAATGCGATTCGGGTATCGGCGGTACTACGATGAAACTTGTTATTACGAAAGATTCTTAAAAATATTTATTAACTTAACTCTCTTATACAATGAAGATTACAATTGTCGGTGCAGGTAATGTCGGGGCTACCGCTGCCCAGATTATCGTCGACAGAGCTTTGGCAAATGACGTCGTGCTGCTTGACGTTGTCGAAGGAATACCTCAGGGAAAAGCGCTGGACATTTACCAGTCCGCCGCTATACAGTATTCCGATACAAAGATTTACGGCGTGAATACATATGAACTCACTGCAAACTCCGATATCGCCGTGATAACCGCGGGGCTTCCGCGAAAACCCGGAATGTCGCGTGAGGACCTCCTTAATACAAACGCTGAAATCGTTTCAAAATCGACTCAGGAAATCGTAAAGTACTCTCCGAATGCGATAATAATTGTCGTGTCAAATCCGCTCGATGCGATGACTTATGTTTCTTTCGTCAACAGCCATTATCCGAGAAACAGGGTTCTCGGTATGTCCGGTGTTCTCGATACGGCAAGATTCAAAGCGTTCATCTGTATGGAACTGAACGTGTCAATCGAGAATATAAACGCGATAGTGCTCGGTGGTCACGGAGATTCGATGGTGCCTCTCGTCAGGTACACCACAGTCGCGGGTATTCCCCTTATGGACCTTCTTCCGAAGAACAGGATAGAAACGCTCATCGAGAGAACCAGGAACGGCGGAGCCGAAATCGTGAAGTTCTTGAAATCGGGAAGCGCTTACTATGCTCCCGCGGCATCCGTTGTACACATGATTGACGCGATTGTAAACAACAGGAAGAAAATCCTCCCGTCCTGTGTTTACCTGCAGGGTGAATACGGATACAGCGACATATGCCTCGGCGTTCCGGTTAAAATCGGCGCGCAGGGAATGGAAGAAATCGTGCCGATAAAACTTACTGACGAAGAAAAGAGCGCGCTTGACAAATCGGCTGCCGACGTGAAGTCGATGCTGAAAGTAATAAACGGATAGATTTTAATTTTGAGCAAAAAAAACCCGCGCAACGCGCGGGTTTTTTTATTGAGCGTAAACTTTTACTAATTCTCCAGAGGTAATACGTTGAGTATCTTTCTTCCGGCTTTATCGACAAATTTGACCTTCCCGTCTATGAGCGCGAAAATCGTATAATCCTTTCCGAGTCCCACGTTTTTTCCGGGTATGAACTTCGTGCCCCTTTGCCTTACGAGAATGTTTCCGGCTTTTACAACTTCACCGCCGTATTTCTTAACGCCGAGTCTCTGTGAATTTGAGTCGCGTCCGTTTTTAGAACTTCCTAAACCTTTTTTGTGTGCCATAACTTATAATTTTATGCTATTTTTTCGATTTGAATTTGTGTGTAATTCTGCCTGTGACCTTTTGTTACTTTGTAACCTTTACGCCTTTTTTTCTTGAACACTATCACCTTATCGTCTTTTACATGGTCAAGAATTGTCGCTTCAACTTTATGCTTCAAAGTAGGAGCGCCGATTTCCACGGATTTTTCGTCCGGAGAATAAATGAGAACTTTGTCGAAATTAATTTTCGCGCCTTTTTCTCCCTCGACCTTCGGGATAAAAAGAGTTTGTTTTTCCTGAACCTTGTATTGTGAGCCTTTGATGTCGACTATTGCAAACATTTTACCGCTTTTATGATTTATAAAACAATAAATATAAACATTTTCACTGAAAAATTCAAAACCTTTTTGAATACAACAGGCATTATCGGCAAAAAGTTTGTCAGTACAACAATTCAGCGTATAAAGTGCTGTTTTTCCCGCATAAACGCTTATTAGCATTTTAGAGTATCAAATATTAAATAATTCCGCTAATTTTATTTAATTTCCCTAATTTAATTTCATTAATATGTTTATAAGGAATATTTTCACGGTTGCCGTACTTACAATCGCGCTGGCTTTCCTCACAGGCTGCGGAAAGAGCGATAAACCCGAATCAAATAAATCAAACCCCGAAATGGAAAAACAATTTACGGAGTTCGTCAAGAATTTTGAAGCGAAGTACATTCCTCTTTACAAGGAATCAAATGTCGCGTACTGGAACGCTGCAATAAGCGGCAAGGAAGAGGATTTCAACAAGGTTGCGGAAATACAGAATAAAATCACAGCGATATTCTCGAATAAGGAAGACTTCAGCATACTAAAAAAAATCTATGATTCGAAATCGATAAACGATGAACTGAAAAAACGGGAACTCGAGTTGATGTACCTTAAATACAAGGGCAATCAGGCGGACCCGAAGAAACTCGAGGCTATCAATAACATGCAGAACGCCATCGAGCAGAAATACGGAAACTTCAGGGCGGACGTGAACGGAAAGAAACTAACGGATAACGAGATTGAAGAAAAACTGTTGAATTCCACCGACAACAAGGAACTTGAGGCGGTTTGGAAAGCGCATAAGAAAATCGGTACGATTGTAGCCGATGACCTGAAAAAACTCGTGAAGATGAGAAATGAAATCGCGAAGGATATGGGATATTCGAACTATCACGAAATGAGCCTGAAACTGTCGGAACAGGACCCGAACGAAATACTCAAGTTGTTCGATGAACTGGACGCCCTCACGAGAGACGCTTTTAAAGGTGAAAAGGACGTGATGGACGCTTATTTCGCCGACCGTTACAAAATTAAGAAGGAAGAATTGATGCCCTGGCATTATCAGAACAGGTTCTTCCAGGAAGCCCCGAAAATATATAAAGTTGACCTCGATAAATATTACAAGGATAAAGACGCCATCGTAAAAATGACGGATGATTTTTATAAAGGCATCGGCATTCCCGTGGATGACCTGATTAAGAATTCCGACCTCTTTGAGAAACCGGGAAAGAACCAGCACGCGTTTTGCACGGACCTGAACAATGAAGGTGACGTAAGAGTCCTTTGCAACATAGTTCCGAACGAAAAATGGATGGGAACTATGCTACACGAATTCGGACACGCGTCATACGATAAATACATTGACAACAAGAATCTGCCTTTCATTCTACGCGACGCCGCTCACACTTTCACTACTGAAGCAATCGCGATGATGTTCGAAAGAGGCGCTACGAACGCCGCCTGGCTGAGGGATATGAAAGTTATCGACGAAAACGAAGCGAAAAAGATAGCGGAAGACGCGTTCAAGTCTCTCAGGCTTTCACAACTCGTTTTCTCGCGCTGGTCGCAGGTTATGTATCGTTTTGAAAAATCAATGTACGAAAATCCCGATCAGGACCTCAATAAATTGTGGTGGGACCTCGTTGAAAAATATCAGATGATAAAACGTCCCGAAGGCAGAAATGACCCCGACTGGGCTTCGAAGATTCACATAGCGACCGTGCCCTGCTACTATCATAACTACCACATGGGCGCTCTGCTGTCATCGCAGTTGTATTTCTACATTTGCAACAACGTTCTGAAGACTAAAGAATACAAAGACCAGTTCTTTGTCGGCAAGCCTGAGGTAGGAAAGTACCTCGTCGAGAAAGTATTCGCACCGGGAGCGAAATATTACTGGAACGATATGATTGAAAAGGCGACTGGTGAAAAACTGACAGCGAAATATTACGCCGAGCAATTTGTAAAATAATTTGGTTAACTTTCTGATAAAAAACCGCGGACAAAATCTGCGGTTTTTTATTTCAATGGTTTATAT
>DATMXZ010000395.1:0-7283 GCA_035561235.1 Ignavibacteria bacterium | reverse complement strand
GGTATATACATATATCCGGTTATATATTCTTCTTATTAATCTTTTTCACAGCCGCTGAAACAGCATTCCCGCAATCAATTTTCAAGAAAGAATCACCATTAAAGAAATCAGTCATTTCACTTAACAGCGGAATCGCGGCATCGACAAAAGACACTATCCTCGCGAACAATAACGACGAACTGCTTAACAAGGGTTACGATTTCATAAACAAAAAGCAGTACAACGAGGCAATATCGGTTTTCAAGACCTATCTCATAACTAATCCCCGTGACACGCGCATAAACATGCAGTTGGGGTATTTATACAGCGAGACAAAAAATTACGAGAACGCGTACAGCAGGTTCACATATGTTTCAGAGAACTCGAAGGATCCCGAAGAAGTTGACAAATCGAGGACATCGATGTGGTACATGAGGGAGTTGATGGTAAAGAACGCGCGTACGTCATTCGATTTATACTTCCACAATTTTTACGAGTCATATTACAGGAACTACATTTCGAATTTACTGACTCATTTAAATTTCAGGCTTACGAAGAACATATTCGCGGGTTTATACGCGGAGACTTATCTCGATTCAAAATCAAACAGCGAAACAATCTACAACGACAGATTTTTCGACGTAGGCGGATTCAGCAAGGTCCAGTTAACCGATTACATGAATTTCGAACTGAGGATAGGATACGTAAGGGAAATTGATTTCAAGAAGAACAGCCTTAGTTTCAAGCCGATACTTTCGCTCGGAACGCGGCTGGGCAAGGCGAGTTTTTACAAATTCAGCAAGTCATCTACCACAGAGAATTTCTATTTTGATATATACGGCGTAGGTTTATACGATTATAAGTTCAGGAATGTATTTGCGATGCTGCAGTTGAAAGAGGTCCTCCGTTATCTTACGGGCGGATACTCGTATCTCGAGTTTTACCTGAAGCAGGAGTTTTCACTTGATTCGAAGAAAATCGATTACAACAACTACGGCGATTTAGGGGCGGGAATTGCGTTCAAGCCCAATCTTGTGAATTTTCCCGTACTTTTTGCGGAAGCCGTGAGCAGGAATTATCTCGTGGATGAGAACGGAAATTACCTCAACGGCAATTTCAGGAGCATCTTTCAGGTAAGAGCCGGTTTCCTAATTTATTTTAACACAAAATTATGATTTACGAAATTTTCCAAATACTGTTATGGGTAACGGCGATTATGCTGTTCATCAGCGGCATAGACGATTTGTACCTTGATGTTTTGTACTGGCTTCAGAGAAGAAAGTACAAGAAGAAACTTCCCGATTTCTCGGAAATGTTCGACAAGCAGGAAAAGCCGATTGCTATATTTCTCGGCGCCTGGAGAGAGTCGTCTGTTATCGGCAGAACACTGAGTTACGCGATAAGAAATCTGAATTACACGAATTTCAGGTTTTTCGTCGGTGTATATCCGAATGACCCCGACACATTAAGAGTCGTTCAGGAAATTTCAAGGAAAGACGCCAGGGTGATTCCGTGCGTGAACAGCCAGAACGGTCCGACTACAAAAGCCGACAACCTTAACTCGCTTTTCGCGGGTGTAATGGAATACGAAAAGCGTTTCGGCAAGTTCGAAGTAATACTCGTTCACGACGCCGAGGACTTCATACATCCTAACTCATTGAAGTTATACAACTTCCTTCTTGGCTACAAGGGCTACCACGCGGTGCAGATTCCCGTCATTCCGATAAAGAGCAATCTCGGAAAGTTGTTCCACAGGACTTACTGCGACGCGTTCGCCGAAGTACACACGAAGGACATGATAGTAAGGCAGGCGATGGGCACGTTCATACCGTTCGCGGGAACGGGAATGGGATTCCACAGGAAGACATTCAATTATCTCGAGAAATACAACTGGGACCTTGAAAAAGCCAGAATGCACAGGAAAGACGGCGACGATCCGTTTGACGTCGAGTCTAAAAAAGACGTTATCGCGGAATCCGAAACAAAATTTTCCGAGGACGATTTCACGTTCTCGAACGACGAAAGCCAGAAATCAGGAATATACATAAACGAGACGAGTTATCACGACGACCCGTTCGTCAGTCTTAACGACGACCACGTCCAGCCAGGAAGCAAGAAAGTGCCCGATTCGATAAAGGGATACACTTTCATGTTTCTTGCCATGGTAATAGGCTGGATTTCGTTCCTGATATACACGGGCAACACTGAAGCGCAGCAGGACGTTATATCGAGCGCAGACCTGATAGGGAAAATAAATTTTGTTCCGTCGGACGCGAACGCGAATGAAATTAAACTAACTGCGGAGGACAAACTGCAGAAGGAACTCAACAACGCCAAGATATTAAAAGACAACATAATCATCGTGAACAACGGATTCTCGGACGAGAAATACAACGTTCTTTATATAAAGGACAAGCGCGGTGATTTCATAATTCAGGAATCGGTATGGAGCACGGAACCGGCAGCGATGAACAGGGTAGAGGTATTGAAGGCAACAGACTATTTCACTGAAAAAGACATTGAAATACAGAGTGTTAACAGCAACGGCGAAATACTGTACAAGGTGCTAATATCATCATACGGCACGATTGACAGGGCAAGGGAAGACGTTGCGAAAATAAAGCAACCGGTATTATAAAATTCTCCGTACCCGTTAAAGACGGGACGGCATTAAAAGTAATAAAAGTTTAATTAAGAAAGGGTAAATCATGACTCCGTCAAAGAACCAGAACGTATTTTCCGAAAAGGACGAAAATCAGTCAAACGACGATTCGAAGAACATCCCTTCGATTGACAAGAAGATATCCGAAATCGAAGACCGCATAAGAAATCTGTACGAGAAGAACATACCCGATTTCATGCAGACACCGCGCGAAGAGGTGAAGAGTGATTTCGTGCTCGGGAAAAAACTTGAGGACGTCAGCAGCAATGTCAAGCAGTTATCCGATGACATCAAATCAACCCCGAAGACGGTCGTACAGAAGTCAACAGTCCTTCAGGGAGCGCAGGAATACTCCGGAAGCACTATCGAAGAGGGTCTTGACCAGATGAGCGAAATCGAGACGAGACTTGAAGAAATGAGAGACCGCGCATCGGATTTGCAGCGTGAGAGAGATAATACAGGACTCGGCACCGAAACGGACCACGTAGTAAAGAGCAAACTCAATGAAATTGACAATCAGATAAAAGAAATTAAGAACAGCATATCTTCATTATACACCGAGCAGAGGGTAATGCCTTCCACGACAGTCGAAGAAAGACTCAAGAGCATCGAGGAGAAACTTACCGAAGAAAAGAAACCAGCCGGTGAAAAGGCAGTGCCGCACGGACCGATTACACTTCGTCCGAAAGAAAAGAAGGAAGGGCTCTTCAACGACGCCAATCTTACGGAAGACTATGAACTCGGTTTCAGGTTTTATCAACTCGGATTCAAGACAGGTTTCTTCAACGTAAAACTTGACAGGGACGACGAAGCGTCGAGAATCGCGACAGCCGAATTTTTCCCGAATACTTTCTGGGCTTCGGTAAAGCAGAGGTCAAGATGGGTTGCGGGAATAGTTTTCCAGAACTGGAAAGCGCATAAATGGTCGGGAAATCTTTCGACGAAATACTTCCTTTTCAGGGACAGGAAATCAATTTTCAGTTTCTTCAGCGCATTCCTCTCGAACATTGTTATCGGATATTTCATATTCGCGATAATCAGCCATCTGCTGGGCTGGCAGCACGTGAATTCGCTTGTCGGGCAAAGTTCCGTGCTTTGGTATCTAATGATTGCCAACCTTGTCTTCATGATATCGAGGCTTTCACACAGGTTCGTATTCACGTACAACTGGTACGGGTTCAAATACGCGTTCTTCAGCATTTTCAGACTTCCTCTCGATACTGTAATTAACTTTTTCGCGATAGCGCGTTCACTGAACGTTTACAAGAATGTCAAATCGAAAGCAAAAGTAGTCTGGGATTCAACATCGCATTATTAATCATTAATCATTAAACGAAAACATACAGATGAGCGGAAATAAAAAAAACATACTGATAGTACTTGGAACAAGACCGGAAATTATTAAACTTTTCGTTCTTTACCGTGAACTCAAGAAATCAAACGAATTCAATCCCATACTGTTCAACACGGCGCAGCAGACGATTTCGGAAGACATACTTTCCTACTTAAGTCTGAGTTTTGACATGTCGTCGGAAGAAATACCCAACAGGAGCGCGGACCTTGAATTATTCATGGCACACATGCTGAACGATTTCAACGACAAGTTCGTGAAAGGAAATTCGGGACTAAATGTAAGGGACATATCCGGAGTCGTGGTTCAGGGTGACACGGTATCGGCTTACACCGGAGCCGTGTGGGCTTTCATTAATCAAATACCCGTATTCCACGTCGAAGCGGGACTTAGAACCTTCGACCACCTGAATCCTTTTCCCGAAGAGTTTTTCAGGGAATCAATCGGAAGAATCGCGAGCCTGAACTTCTGCCCAACGCAGATAAGTTACGGCAACCTGATGCGCGAAGGAATAGACAAGAACAAATGCCACATAGTAGGCAACACGATTAACGATGCAATCGTGACACTGCTTCAGGAAAACAAGATAAAGGATTATTCGTCGGACGATTACATTCTCAGCACTCTTCACAGAAGAGAGAACTGGGACAAGGTAGAAGAGTATTCAAAAATTTTAAACCGCTTAATCAAGGCGAAGAAAACAGACAGAAAAATAATACACCTTCTCCATCCGAATCCTTCAATCAGGAAAAGTTTCTACAGCGGATTGAACGGAGGAGCGGAAGAGAACCTCGTAATCAGCGACCCGGTCAACGACTATTTTCAGATGCTCGGAATGGTGAGAAACGCGCATACTATAATTTCTGACTCGGGCGGGCTTCAGGAAGAATCATTATTCTTCAACATACCCTGCGGAATTATGCGCAAGGTGACCGAAAGGCCCGAAGTTCTGGAAAAGAACGCGAAACTTCTGAATTTTGAATTCGGGGAAGTCTCGAGTTTCATTGACTATTCGGAATACTACAGAAGCAACGTCGGGGAAGGATACGATTATACTTTCGGCAGGGGCGACACGAGCAAGAAAATCTATGAAATACTTTTAAAATATTACAATTATAATAATTCAAATAAATATTAAATCGTAAGGAGAAGTAATGAAGAAATTTATAAGTACCAGTCTGTTTGCGCTGCTTGTTTTGGCGATGTCCGCAACAGGTGTTTTTTCGCAGGATTTCGTAAAAAAGAGCAGGACAGAGAATTACAAAATTCCAATACTTCCGTCTATTTATAAATTCATCGGGGGTACAGACGGACCCAACAGTGTCATAAAGCAGGATTTCTGGCTGACACTGAGAGACAACGTTCAATTGGACGCGTCGAAATTCTTTCCTTCTGAACCCAATCCTTACCTTCCCAACGGATATCCCGTTGTTATAATGGTGCACGGATACGGCGACAGGAAGGAGACGCTTGAAAACTTCGCGCAGGCGCAGGCAAACTACGGTTACGTGGTTTACACGTTCAGCGTGAGAGGGCAGGGTAATTCAGGAGGATTATCCAACCTTATCAGCAGAACTGAAGCGCAGGACCTTATTGAATTTGTCAACTACGTAAAGCACGACAATATAAATACCGGTTCAGATTCGAGCAATATTCTTCTCACAGGAGGCTCGCAGGGAGGAACGCTTCCGTACATGGCCGCCTCGATGGGAATGAAAGTAAAAGCGATTGTTTCCGCGCTCGCTTCGCCCGATTTCGGGACGAGTTGGATTGAGAACGGATGCGTAAAGATGACTCTGCTCTGGACAATTGAATACACACCCGACACGGCGAGGTACACTCCGACAGTCGACAGGATGTCAAACTGGATTTATTCCAATACAGCGGCTCACTGGGACAGTCTCGCGAAGTACGTGCCGCTTGACAGGGATTTCAGGTCGATAATCGGAAACAGCACCGTGCCGATTCTGCTCGAGAATTCCTGGCAGGACATGTTCTTCAACGCGCAAGGAAACATTACCTCGATACCTCTTCTCAAGGCGCCCTCAAGATATTACATGGGAGCAGTGATGGGGCACGGCGGCGACACTTCTCCGACAGAAGACGAGTGGCACATGAATTTCTTCAACGAATGGTATTACTACTGGCTGTTTGGAATCGAAAATAATATATTGACGAGACCGAAATTCCATTACGCATACACGACATTCCCGGAAACGAACGGAATGTGGTCATTCGTGCACGACAGTTCATCAGTATTTCCTCCGGAAGGGATGAGCAATCTCAGGCTTTATTTCAATACGAACAAGAAACTTAAAAAGACAGTAAATACAAATCAGTCGCAGTACGTAACGCTCACATCCACCGTAAAATCCGGTTACAATATGACTAGTGCGGTGAACGATGAATTTACCGGCACGACGTTCAAGACAAATTTCAAGAAGGATTCCATAATATTCAATTCGGATCCCCTCTTGACGAGCGCGAAACTACTCGGCACGCCGCAGTTAAAACTTGATTATTATTCAAACGCGACCGCCTGCCAGTACAACTTCCAGATATTCGAAGTCAGCAGTACGGGAGTAAGCAAGTTTGTAACGAGCGTGAATTACACGGACAGGAAGAACGTGAAGAACAAGAGAAGGCAGAAACTCATAACGGGAAATTCGTATGGTCACATATTTCAGGCGGGAAGCAGGATACGTATAATCGTAACGAATCTCGACCAGAGATGGAATTATCCTTTCCTCGGAACGAATCCGTTTGTTCTTCCCGTAATGCTTTCGGCGTCGAGCAGGATGTATCTGAGTTCCAACTCATACATTGACCTGCCGTTGGTCGGAACAGCGTCGCCGCTCGCGAGTCCTTTAATGCAGGGCAGCGAGAACGGAACTCCGGGCGAGTTTGCACTATCGCAGAACTATCCGAATCCCTTCAATCCCGTAACGAAGATTAGTTTCAATCTGCCGGCGGATTTCAGCGGAAACGTAAGTCTCAGGATTTATGACATGACGGGCAGAGAAGTCGCGAAACTTCTGGACGAGAACCTTACTACAGGACTTTATGAAGTTCAGTGGAATGCGGCGAAGTATTCGAGCGGAGTATATTTCTACAGGCTCAATGCGGGGAATTATTCCGACATCAAGAAAATGATTTTAGTAAAGTAAGAATTTGTGTTCATAATAATCCGGGCGGTCTGTAAGGAGACCGCCCTTCTAAAAAGTTTTTGATTTTTAATTAGGTAAAGGGTAGTTTTGATAAGCCGCGTAATATTTTACGCGGCTTTTTATA